>NZ_JBHSCH010000003.1:0-153819 GCF_042651065.1 Teichococcus aestuarii | reverse complement strand
GCCGAAGGGCGCAGCCGAGACGGGGCCATAGCCGGTGGCGGGGCCGGCCTCGGCGGTGGCGGTGGCGGCGGCGGTGGCGGCGGCGGCGGAGGTGGTTCCTCCACATCCAGCACCGGCACCGTCTCCTCCGGCGCCGGGGCCTCCACCGGCTCCGGCTCGGCCACCTCCACGGGCGGCGGATCGGCCATTTCCACAGGCGGCGGCTCGGACATGGCGACAGGCGGCGGCTCCGCCGGCTGCACCATCGGCGGCGGCTCGGCCGCCACCGGCTCGGGGGGCGCCACGGCGGTCACCGGCGGCGGCTCGGCCATGGTGGGGGTGGGCGGCGGCGCCACGGCCTGCACCGGCTCCGCCACCTCCATGGCTTCGCTGGCCTCCGAGGCGGGGGCGCTGGGCATGCTCGCCACTTCCAGCACCGGCATGTCCAGCGCCGGCGGCTCCTGCGCCGGCATGCCGTAGAGCAGGAACACCGCCGCGCCGCCATGCAGCAGCGCCGAGGCGCCCCAGCCCAGGGCGCGGCTGCCGCGCAGGCCGAGGCCGGGCGCGACACCCAAGGTCTGCGTTGTCATGCCATCAGCCTGTTCAGCGGGCGCGAATGGCGGGGCCGGGCTCCGCCTCGGCGATCAGCGAGACCTTGCTGATGCCGGCCTGGGTGATGCGGCCCATCACGCGCAGCACCTCGCCATAGGGCACGCTGCGGTCGCCGCGCACATAGACCGGGGCCTCGGGGTCCTCCTCGCGCAGCGTGGCGAGGCGGGCGGCCAGCTCGGCGGCCGGCACCTCCTCCTGGCGAAGGAAGATACGGCTGTCGGCGGCCACGGTCAGCACCACGGGCGGGCGCTGGGCGGCGGCGCGCGGCGCGGCCGTCTTGGGCAGCTCGACCGGCACGCCCACCACCATCATCGGCGCCGCCACCATGAAGACGATGAGCAGCACCAGCATGACGTCCACCAGCGGCGTGACGTTCATGTCCGCCATCGGCAGCGGGCCGTCATCCTCGCCACCGCCATGGCTGGGTCCGGCGAAGGCCATGCCGGCTTACTCCGCCGCCGCGTGGCTGGCGTGCGCGGCCACCCGGCTGGGCGGGCGGCGGGAGAGGCCGGAGGCCAGATCGGCCGCCGCCGCCTGCCCGTCCTGCCGCAGCCGGCCGAGGCGGACCAGCAGGCGGTTGTAGGCCATGACGGCGGGAATGGCGGCGACAAGGCCGATGGCGGTGGCGAACAGCGCCTCGGCGATGCCGGGGGCCACCACGGCCAGGCTGGTGTCGTTGCTCTGCGCGATGTTGGCGAAGCTGTTCATGATGCCCCACACCGTGCCGAACAGGCCGATGAAGGGCGCCACCGCCCCGGTGGTGGCGAGGAAGGGCAGGCCCGGCTCCACCTTGCGCAGCTCGCCGCTCAGGGCGTGGCGCATGGCGTGCTCCATGCGGTGGCGGTACTCGAAGCGGCTCTCGCCCTCCTCCCGGCCATCACGCCATTCACGGGTGCCGGCGCGCAGCACGCGGGCGGCCAGCCCCTCGCCCTGCGGCGCCTGCGGGGCGGCCTGGCCACCCGGCGCGGCGGCGCCGACCAGCTTGCGCACCTCCCGCCCCAGCCGGCCCAGCAGCAGCGACTTCTCGACGATGATGGCCCAGCAGATCACGGAGGCGAGCACCAGCGCGATCATGACCGATTTGACCACCCAGTCCGCCATGAGGAACAGGCCGAGCATCGACATGTCGGCATGGCTCGCCGCATTGGCGATTTCCGGGAGGGCGGTGGCGGCGTCGGTCGGGTTCATCGCGACCTCCTCACTTCTCGAAGGAAACGCCGTCGACGCGCGACGACAGCGCGAGACGGGGCAGGCAGGCGGCGGCGGTCTCGGCCGCGCCGCAGGCCAGCAGATCGTTCAGCAGGAAGGCGCCGATGCCGTCGCAGGGCTGGGTGCTCAGGTCGAACACCCGCGCCATGGTCTTCTCGCGCGGCAGCGGGCCGACATCGAGGGAAAGGCGCTGCGCCACCACCCCATCCTTGCCGAAGATCAGCAGGTCGAGGCGCAGCGGATCGACCGGCTCGGCGCCGGGGTTGCGCAGCACCAGCCAGACGCGGCAGCCATTGGCGCCGGCGTTCTGGCGCGGCTCCAGCCGGTTCAGCTCCAGGCCGATGCGCTCCGCCGCGGGCGTGGCGCCGGGCACCGCCGCACCCTGGGCGGCTGCCGGCGAGGCCAGCGGCGCGGCGAGCAGCGCGGCCGTGGCGAGCCCCAGGGCGCCCAGTGTCTGGCGGATCGGCATGGTGGAATCATCCCTTCGCAACTGCGCTGGCTTATGCCGCCAATGAGAGGCGGTTGCAATGCGAATGACTCGCAATATTCCACAAAGATCCGGCACCACGCGCGCAAGGGGGCGTGCCGGCCCCTGGGAGGGACCGTGGGACAAACCGAAAACCATGAAGGAAGGGGGGCTGGTGCCGACGCCCGGGATTGAACCGGGGACCTACTGATTACGAAAAAGTGCATCTCTCATGCAGTGAGACGCAGAAAGAGGCACAGAACCCCTAAGCCATTGAAATTAATTGCTCGAAAATTGTCACTTGATGCGAGGGAGTGACAGACGGTGCGCGGGATGCTGTTTCAGATGAGTCCGCAGTGAGTCCGCGACTGAACCATCAGAGGGTCCGAGCCATGACAAGCGACCTAGCGCCAGGGTGGAACCTAAAATGCCGTGTTCTATGTGTTCTTGTGTTCTACACATACAATATATATAGCCTTTTCAATGTTCTAAAGTCCAAAAATCCATGGAACACGGGCCTTCCTGTTTGTGTTCCGTGTGTTCCGAGGGTCTCGTGAAGCTGGGGAAGCGCGAGATCGACGCCATCACCTGCCCGCCTGACCGCCAGGATCTGCTGGTGTTTGACGACCAGCTTCCGGGGTTCGCTCTCCGCGTCACCAAGGCCGGCAAGAAGGTGTTCCTTTTTCAGTACCGCTTTGGCGGCCGGGTGCAGCGGATGGTGCTGGGGGATTACGGCGTCCTCACCCCCTCGCAGGCGCGTGGGAAGGCGGAGGAAGCCCGTGGCAGGGTCCGGGAGGGCCGTGACCCCTTGGGCGAGCGCAAGACCGCCCAGGCCACCGCCATAGCCGCCGAGACCAGCGCCAGGCGCCAGAAGGTGGCCGATGCCTTGACGGTGGAGATCCTGATCGAGCGCTGGGCCGGGATGGCGCTGAAGGACCGCAGGCCCGCCTACAGCCGGGAGGCAGTCCGGGCCCTACGGGTCAACCTGCCGGATCTGCTGCCCCTGCCAGCCGCAGGCATAGACCACGAGATGGCACAGCGGAGCATTGATGCCGTGGCGCTGGACCGCGGCGAGACCATGGCCCGCCGGAGCCACGCCTACGCCCGAGCGCTGTATGGCTGGGCGATGAAGCGGCGCCTGGTGCCGACCAATCCCTTCGCCGAGGTGCATACCGAGGGCCGCGAGGTATCTCGGGACCGTGCGCTGAGCGATGCCGAGTTGCGGGAAGTGTGGCAGGCGACGGCGAGCCTGGGCCTCCTCTTCGGTTCATATTTCCGGATCCTGATCCTGACGCTTCAGCGCCGCTCAGAGGTGGCGGGCATGAGGTGGAGCGAGTTGTCGCCGGATCTGTCCACCTGGACGGTACCGGCGCAGCGTTCGAAGAATGGTCGGGCGCACCTGGTGCATCTGCCGGAGCCCGCCAGGGCCATCCTGTCCGCCCTGCCCCGCTTACCACCTGCGCTAGGCCGAGGGGGCGCAGGCGCCGAGGCCGCCCCTTCGGAGCTGGTCTTCAGCACCACGGGCACGACGCCCGTTTCCGGCATCAGCAAGGCGAAGGTCCGCCTGGACGAGCTCATCCACAAGGCGCGGCTCAAGGCGGCAGCGGAGGCAGGCCAGGCGGCTACGCCGGCGGCTTTCCCTCCCTGGCGGCTGCATGACCTACGGCGGACAGGCGTGACGACCCTGGCTCGGCTCGGGATCGCGCCGCATGTGGCGGACAGGCTGCTGAACCATGTTGAGGCGACAGGGATCCAAGGCGTAGCGGCGGTCTATCAGCGGCATGACTTCCTGGCCGAGCGGCAGGCAGCCAGCGAAGCCTGGGCGGGGCATGTGCTTCGGCTGGCGGCACAGGACTCGTCTTGACGCCGACAGGCGGCAGGCACATCAATGGGAGCATGAAGCACCGCGATGACAGGCATCGGGCTCCGCAGGCTTCCGGCACACCCAGCCGGCATAGCCGGTATGTCGGCGGCCTGCTGGCATTTGCCGGGCCGGCAGCGCCGTACCCCGCCGTGACCGCGCGGGAGCTCACGGTTAGATCCTGGGCGGCTGTGGGCGCTGCAATGCGCCAAGCCCTGAGTGTGACCAGTGAAGAAGCCAGCCGCGCACCAACCAAAGCCCGCAAGCCAGCCGCCTAGCCCTACCTCAGCACCTCCATTGCCGACTTCGGTCGGCATGTCGGTTCAGATGATGGAGGTGACGGAGGCGCACGCCGGGCCGCTGCCTCCCCCTCGCCAGCTCGAGGGCTACGGCGCCATAGATCCGTCCTTTCCGGAGCGGATCATGCGCATGGCGGAGCAGAACGCGGACACCGGCCGCAAGACGGCTGAGCGCGCTCAGACATTCATGCTGGCCGAGGCGCTGTTTGGGCGGCTGCTGGGCTTTCTGTTTGCGGGCGGCGCCTTTGCGGGATCTGTCTGGCTTGCATTCGCAGGCCATGACTGGGCCGCCGTTGGCTTGGGCACGAGCATAATCGCAGGCGTCACCGCAGCGCTGGTATGGGGCAGGACCTCTTAACCCCGACCTCAGATGCTGAGCAATGGCTGGTCATGGAGCCGCCTTCCTCGGCCGCTTCAGCCGCACCCCTGCCCCGCCACCATTTTCCGGAATGGCTTTACCGCCGGCTGCGGCTAAGTGCCGCTTCCTGAGCGCCCTCAGCCGGTCCTGCGCCTCCTGGCACGAGACCTCCGCCTCAGCGTGCAGGAGGCTGAAGTACTCGCTGGTCTCGTCCGCGGTCAGGCCGACGAGGGTGCGGACGTCATCTGCGTCGATGGTCCAGTGGGCCTTACCCGAGCTGCGGTCCTCGGTCACTGTCGCCTCTTCAGCCACACCACCAGACACGCCACGGCCACCATGATGATGACGCCGGTGGTGTTCTGGCTGATCCACTCGAGGAGGTGGTTAATCGGCAATGATTGGCTCCCTTATGCGCCACGGCTTTTTAGGCACGCCCTAGCGCCCCCGCTATCTTCAGGGGTGAACTCAGCGCCGGCCGCCTCGAGGGCGGCGTAAATCTTCTGGACCGTCGTGGCTCTGGCCAAACTGCCCTTCTCAAACCGGAGCAGCGTCTCGCCAGAAATGCCTGCCAGTGACGCCAGACGAACAGCACTAAGACCAAGTACGGTCCGCGCCTGCCGGCACTGTCCAGCTGTGAGGGGCAAGGTTTTGGAAGCCATGCCAGGATCACTCTTCCCCCACATCACGCTCGCCCCGCACCTCATCTTCGGGTGAGACGGTACGGAGCTGAGGCTCGGGCTCGGTGCTTTCAGGATCACCCTTAGCCCGCTCCGGCAGCTTCTCCAGCGCGGCCCCGATCGTCGCCGCGAAGCTGGGCGGAGCGGTGGTGGGCGTTGGGCTGGTCGCGTCTCGCAGCCGCACGCCAGGGCCGCCACCGTTCTGGGGGATGAAGACCACCCCGGCGGCTTCAAGGGCGGTGCGGACGGAAACGGCAGTCCGGCGCGAAGACGCGTGTCTGCCAGCTTCCAGTCTATCGAGGGTTCGGACAGTTACCCCACAGACTGAGGCAAGATGGTCGCGAGACCAGCCTAGGAGGGCGCGTGCGGCGCGAACCTGAGCGGGGGTGATGTCAGGAAAGACGCCGTTCCCTATCGCGTCCACCTCTAATCAACTTCCGCTGCTGGACAGACGCCCTTTCTCAGCCGCACTCCCGCACCCCCACCATTCTCCGGGATGAACTCAACGCCGGCAGCTTTGAAGGCGGTGCGGACCGCGGCGAGAGTGCTTGGGTGTGGAGAGCGAGCGCCCCGCTCAAAATCAACTATCGTCTGCCTGGCGACCCTTGCCGCCTCAGCCAATTGCATCTGGTTCCAGCCAAGCATGGCTCGTGCACCACGACACTGTGCAGCAGAGATCTCGTTTTCGGACAATCTCAATCTTTCTGATTGACGTTAGACACAAGGCCAATCATATTAATTGAGGTTGGGCACCACTCCAACTAAAAACGGCCGAGCGAGGAGCACCACCTCCACCGCCCGGCCTCCATCACCACCAGCTCGGATCAGGAGCCGGCAACGATGTCGTTTGCCCATAGCACACCCACGCCCACCGCCAGAAGCCTCCAGGCGGCTGACGACGCCCAGCCCAGAAGAAGAGTTCCCTCTGCTCAGGGCGCGCCCACGGTGCGCCCCACCACCGCCGGCTTCTACCTGGCGTACCTGGCCAATGGCGATACCCCGCCCTGGCCACTGGCTGACCGGCTGCTGTTCGGCTTCACCGCGGCAGCTGGCGGCCTCTGCATTCTCTTCGGCGCCTGGGGAGCAGTGGTATGATCCGCCTCCCAAGAAGAGCGGCGCTCGCTGCCGGGCTGAGCCTGCCCACCGCTGCGGCGGGTTTGGGCGCTCTCTCTGCCGTCTCCAGCCTCGACGTGGAACTGCTGGCGACCTGCGCCGAGTACCACGATGCCGTGGCCAAGATCGAAGCCTGGGATAGCCGGGAGGACCCGCCAAAGGGCAGCCAGGAGGCTATCGCCGATGAAGCCTATTGCAGTGATTTGTGCGGGCGAGAGGACGCGGCGCTGATAAAGGCGTGCACTCTGCCAGCGCGCTCCCTCGATGGTCTGCATGCCAAGGCGGCGATGCTGGAGCACGTGATGACCTGGGGCATCAAAGATTGCTCCATCGAGACTGGGTGCCCGCAGGTAGAGCTGACCTTGTCCTTCGTCGAGGACGTGCAGCGCCTGCTGGGTCACCAGCTATGAGCCTGCCCTGCTCCTTCGTCATCCCGCCGCCGCTGAACGGGGAGCCGCCCAAGCCTCCGAAACTTCCCGCGCCGTGGGGCAGAAAGCGCCTGCTGGGTCACCAGCCATGAGCCGCCACAGCCAGCCCGCCACTCACCGCTGCGCCTGGTGCCTCCGGACCTTCGAGACCGTGGCGCAGCGCAGGACCCACGAGCACCTGTTGCACCGGGGGAATTTCTCCCGGTCTCAGGAGGCCGAGGCCGCGGCGAAGATGCAGCATTATCACGCCGACCGCATGGCGGTGCTTCGTGGAAGAGCACCGGCGCCATGATGGGCATGCCCTCAAGCCTTGCTTGCCACTCTGCGAGGCAGATAAAATTCCTGTCGGCGCGGCTAGGTTTGGCCGCCGAAAGCAGGTTCCTCACGCCCTGCCCGCCGCGCCGTCTCCTACTCCGTGAGGCGAGCCGGCGTGAGGCGGGCATGACCGATGATGAGCGGGGCGGGAGCGGTCCCACCCCTGTTGACGCGTCGCTTGAACAGGCATGGGAAAGGTTCGCCGATCCGGCGCTTCTTCAGAGCTATCAGCTTGCCCGGAACGCTTTGCGCGCTCTTTCTCGCCCTTCCTCCCAATCAATCACCTATTCATCCTACCTGAACAACGCTCCCCCCAGTCTTGGGGTAGGCCGACAGGCTGCCGAGTGGCGTCGCAGGGAAAAGCGGGTCCGCCAGATCTGGAGCAGCATAAGCGATGATGTGCTCCGAAAGCTGAAGAGCGGCGAGCTGGCGGCGACCGGCATTATCCACGGTAAACGCTGCCCCATCCTTGCCGAAGTCTGGGCTAACCCGCGCTTCGTTGCGGGAAATCGGAACAGAGTCACCTTGGCAGGCATGGATTATCACCTTGTCCGCGTTGGCCCTCCCCTCCGTGAAGAATCTCCGGCTGTCCAGGAGTCGCAGAAGAAGTCTCGGCCGCACCTGTCGATCTCTGAAGCTAATGATCTGCATCGCGAGTGCGTCGAAGAAGTGCGGAAGGCTGTGGAACAGTCGCCAGAAGGGGTGACCCTTCCGAGCGAGCAGCACAAACGGCACTGGATGGCCAAAGGGATGACGCGCGATGGCTGGCAAGCGGCTCGCAACGAGGGGATAGCCCAAGCCGTCCACAGTTTGGGGACAGGCGAAAGCAAGGCGTGGTCGAAGGGCGGCAGGCCGCGAAGAGCCCGAAAAAACCTACCGGATAACCATCCGCCGGGCGGTTAGACGGGGCGGTTTTCGCCGGTCTTTTCTCCTTCATGCCAGGAGGTGCGCCGGAGCGCATCGGTGGCCAAGAGGAGATCCCGATGCATTCCAGCCAAGAGCGATATCGCACCCGTGAAGAAGCGGCTGAATTCGTGCGCCTTTCCAAGCGCACCCTGGCGGAACTTGCCCGCGTGGGGGGAGGCCCGGCCATGTGCAAGATCGGCCGGCGCGTCGTCTACCCTGAGACCGAGCTGGTGCGGTGGATGGCCAACCGGGTTGTCTCCAGCACCAGCGAAGCGACCCTTCGTCGCCAGCGCGGCTGAGGCGGGCCAGGGCATGCGAGTCCAGCCGCTCTACATCGGGCGTGTGCGGGGCATGCCGGTACGCTTCATCTCGAGCCCACGCTCTGGGCCGGATTATCCATGGCCCGTCTTCGGGGACCTGATGAAGGTGCTGCGCTGCGACCCTGCCCTTCAGGCCGAGCATCTGCGGGCGCTCCAAAGCTACTGGGGCGGCATCACCCATCGGGTGGCCATCGGTAGTGAGATTGCCCTGGCGGTGTCGTTCTGGCTTGCGATGGAGACCATACGAGGCGGGCGTGATCGGGGCCGCGCCTCAAGCCACGACGAAGGCGCACTTCGCATGGCGGGTCAGGACGCCCTGGCCGAGCGTGTGCGGATCATGCCGCCAGCAGCGGGCATCAAGTGGGCCTTGGCAGCTCGGGCTCGGTGCGGGGTGGGCGATGCCTGCACCGCGCATGGTGGTGCCGCATGATGAAAGGGCCTGGCGCTCGCGAACTGGCGCAGATGCTCGGTGCCCGGGCAGCGGTTCTGGCGGCAGAGCTGCTGCCGGCCGGCCGGCGGGACGGCCAGGAATGGCGTTGCGGCAGCCTCAGCGGCGAGCGCGGTCAGTCGTTGGCGGTGCGCCTCACGGGCGAAAGAGCCGGCATATGGTCAGACTTCGCCAGCGGTGAGCGGGGTGACGCTCTCGATCTGGTCGCGGCGGTCCTCTACCGGGGCAACAGAAGCGAGGCGATGCGCTGGGCGCGCCGCTGGCTGGGCCTTAGCGATGGCGGGCGCGCCGCGCCGCTCCCTGCCCATCCCCGCCCTGACACTCGCGCGGCAAGCCGTGATGCCGATGCTGAGCGGCGACGGCGCGCCGCACTGGCGTTGTTCCTCGAGGCAGAGCAGCGCCTGGCCGGCACGCCGGTCGATCTCTATCTCCGATGCCGGGCTATCGACCTGTCCGCCCTCGGCCGCCAGCCGGCTGCCCTGCGGTTTCATCCGCGGTGCTGGTGTCAGGAGACAGGCCGGACCATGCCCGCGATGGTTGCCGCGATCACCGAGCCAGGTGGCCGGCATCTGGCGACGCATCGGACCTACCTGGAACAAGACAAGAGCGGCCGCTGGATCAAGGCCCGGCTCAAACACCCCAAAATGGTGCTGGGCAGCTTCGTGGGGGGCGTGATCCCCCTCCAGCGGGGCGCCAGCGGCAAGCCTCTGCGGCAGGCATCAGAGGGCGAAGAGACTGCCCTGGGAGAGGGCATTGAGAACTGCTTGTCGGCGGCCCTGGCGGCGCCGGAGCTCCGCGTCATGGCCGGCATCAGCGTCGGCAACCTTGCCCGCATCAGCCTTCCGCCTGCGATCAGCCGCATCCTTCTACTGGCCGACAACGACCCGCCCGGCACCCCAGCGGCCTTGGCGCTGCAACGGGCCGTGGATCGGTTCCTGGCCGAAGGACGGCGAATCCGGGTCGCACGGCCACCCCACGGCTTCAAAGACCTGAACGACCTCGCGCAAAGCGACGAAATGGAAACAGCATGACCAACTCTCGTGATGGAGAGAGCGGCAAGTCGAATGTCAGGCGCGCCATTGAAGCCGCTGAGCCCGCCCAGGCGACGCCCTCCGCTTCTGGCAACGTGGTCCCCTTTCAGCCCTTCGGCCGCTTCTTCAAGGTGGATGAGTCTGGGATCTGGAAGCCGGCATCCGACGCCGAGAAGAACGCCATCTGGATCTGCGCGCCCATGGAGGTTCTGGCCGAAAGCCGGTCTCATGAGGGCATGGGCTGGGGCCTTCTGGTCCGCTTCGCTGATCGCGACAACAATACCAAGGATCTGGTGATTCCTCGCCGCCTGCTGGCCGGTGACGGCGCTGCTGTGCGGGAGCTGCTGGCGGATGCCGGCCTGGCTATCGGCACCAGCCCCCCGGCCCGACAAGCGCTTGTTGAGTTGCTGGGGCAGGCACGATCTCCGGCACGGGCAACAAGCGTGCCCCGCAATGGCTGGCATCGGATTGGCGGCAAGCTTGTCTTTGTGCTGCCGGAGGGCGCTGTCGGCGTGAGTGATGAGCGCATCTTTGTTGAGCAAGAGAGCAAGGCGCCGCATGCCTTCCACTCGCAAGGCACTCTTGCCGGCTGGCAGGCCGAGGTTGCGCAACTGTGCACTGGCAACAGCCGACTTGGTTTCGCGCTGTCATGTGCCTTGGCTGCTCCGCTGCTCGAGCTGACAGGATCAGATGGCGGCGGCGCCAACTTCAAAGGGAAGTCGAAGAGCGGCAAGACCACGGCGCTGCGCCTGGCGGCCAGTGTTTGGGGCGGCGAACCAGGATCCGGCGCATCAGGCTACGTTCGCACCTGGCGCGTGACGGGAAACGCGTTGGAGGGCGTAGCGATGGCGCATTCTGGCGCTCTGCTTGCGCTGGATGAGATGGATGAGTTTGGCGACGCCGAGATTGGGCCTGTCGCCTACATGCTGGCATCCGGTCGCGGCAAGGCTCGGGCCAACAGGATGGGTGCGGCTCGCACCGAGGCGCGATGGACCACGCTGCTTCTCTCTACAGGAGAAGTTGGCCTGACAGAGAAGATGGCTGCCGCGAACAAGGTCAGCCGGACAGGCCAGACCGTGCGCCTTGTCGATATTCCTGCCGATGCTGGCGCCGGTCTGGGAATGTTTGAGGTTTTGCATGGGGCGGACAACCTGGGGGACTTCGCGAGGCGCCTAGTGAGCGCCACCACAAATCATTTTGGCACCGCTGCGCGTCCCTGGCTCCAATGGCTGACGGCGCGACTTGCCGAAGATGAGGCAGGCTTTCAGCACTCACTTCGCCAGCGGCGAGATGATCTGGCAAAACGACTTATGCCACAGGGCGCTGAAGGTCAGGTCGCCAGCGTCGCGAACTTCTTCGCTCTGGTCGGGCTGGCAGGGGAATTGGCAAGTCAGGCCGGTATCCTTCCCTGGCCGGAGAGTGAGGCAGAAGACGCTGCGCGCCTGTGCTTCGAGGCTTGGCTCAGCGAGCGAGGCACGATCGGCGCCCGTGAGGATCACCAGGCAGCAGAAGCGCTTCGCAAGTTCATCCAGCTTCATGGCAGAGCACGCTTCCAGCCTTGGGGGCCGCTCCCGGATGAGGTTCAGGAGGATGAAGGCGGGCGGCGCCAGCCTCTGCACGAGCGGTTTCCCGTGGTGAACCGCGCTGGCTTCCGGCGCTGGGAGCAGGATGACCGGAAGCGCTGGCGATGGGTCTACTATGTCAGCCCGGCTGGTATGGCCGAAGCGATGACCGGACTGAACTTCCGCGATGCCATCGGCAGTCTGTTGAAATCCGGCTTTCTGATTAGTGGCGCTGACAGCAAAGCTTCCCGCTCCATGACACCGGCCGGCGAGGCAAAGCAGCGCCTCTATCACGTCAGCGACACAATCCTTATGTCTGAAGACGACGGGGAGTGATCAATATGGATCTGGATCAGGATAGGCCTGTCCCACATCATCCAGTGTATGGAGCTCCCCGCCGCCGGCGCCAGGCACCACCGCTTCAAGCGCCCGTGTTGAACGATGAGGCGCTGCACTTCATCGTCGAGCGGGCTGGCGCGAAGCGTATCCTTGCGCTGGTAGATGCCGCTCAGAGTAATCCGGCGGAGGTCATAGCGCGGCTAGAGCTCGCCGCCCGCCATGTCATTGCTTCTGGGCTGGCTGTGCGGCGTTCGCCACGGCGCGACTATGCCACGCAGATGGATGAGATGGATCGACTGCTGGCCGCCGACCCCACTCTCACCTTCGAAAACGCAGCCCGGATTGCCAGCGGTAACCGGGCCGGGACCATGCACATGGGCCTTCTGCGCCGGCACCGGGCACGAAGGAAGAGGTTTGGCGCTCCTTCCTCCTCCTGAGACAAATCCAGTTCAATCGCAGAGGATAATCAGTGAGATACGGCCGGTTGGTGGTGCTCCCGGCGCGTCTCGCAGCTCCATCGGCGATTCCAGGTTCCGCATTGTCGGTGGAGTGGGCGCCGTTGCTCCATGAGGCAACGGCGCCCTCCCCCTTCCAGGGACCGGAGCATTTCCAATGCCTTTCACCTATGATCAAGAACGGCTTCACCGGCTACGGGTGACGGCCACCACGAAGCGTGCAGCGAGTGAAGCGCTGGCAAAGCGCATCAGTGACGTCCTCTATCCGCGCCAGGCTGAGCTAGAACAGCATTCTGACGAGCTGCAGCGGAACCCGCAGAAGAATGCCCGCTCCATAGCCAGCATCGAGGCCGAAATCTCCCGCGTGAAGGGTGAGATCAAGGCGGTGCTGCAGGAACAGGAACTCTTCGCGGCACCTGCGGCTATCGCAAAAGCTCTACTGCGGGCATGCGATGACTGGATTTCACAGAATAGTGCTGTCCCGCGCGCCAGCGTCTCCTCCCAACGTATGGCGCCGATCTCGAAGGGAGGCTTTGGGGATGATCTTCGCAAGGCGCGCGCGGATCTCGAGAAAGCGCAGCAGTCTATCGAGACTGCCCGCGCCGCGCCGGTTGCCCTTGAAGAAGCCTGCGCCACGCTGGACAGGCTGATTGCAAGCGCTGCGGCCCGGCAGGCCCCATCGATGGGCAGCCTTCTCCGGCGAGATGGACACAAGTCGCTCGATGAACTCGGCTTTCAGGTAACGGTTCGCAATATGGGCGAAGCCTATCCCTCGATAGCTTCGCTTGAATTCCTGGTGGCTCTCTTTCCAGACGCGATCAAAGCCGCGCTTACCCGTCGCCTGGAAGAGGAGGCGGCCAAGGTCGGCCCTGGTCTCACCGAAGTTGAGCGACGGCAGAAGATTGCTGAAGCGGAGCAGCAGATTCGTGCTGCTGAGGTGGCAGAAGAGGTCGCCATTCGTGGGCTCGAGGCTCAGGGCCACGAGATCCTGCGGCGTGCCGATGCGCGACCGGAGATTGTGATTGACGGTCAGGACCAGGCTACCCCCGCAGCTCGAGGCGGCGAGGCTCTTCATCTGGCCTTCAGCTGATCCAGGCCTCCTGGGCATGCCCGGCTTTGAAAGGCCCGGCCAAGTTCCGAAGCCCGCCCCGGAGGAGTGTGCGGCGGGAACACCCTCCCCTCACCAATTTCAGCATAGGAGACGCACAGTGAAAGCCAGACGGACTGATTACGACTACCTGCTCCTGGGCATTATGGACTCCATCGAAGATCAGGCAGCGCCCCCTGAGCCTCAGAAGTCCGCTTCCTCTATCTCAACCAGCGGTCATGATGACAAATGGGGTGCCTCCCATCGTCGGGTGCTGGGCATTGGGGGGCAAAAGGACAGCGTTTCTGGCCTCAGTGCCGTTCCCGCACCGCCGGGCCAACGTACAACCCCTAGTGATCCTGATGGGTGGAATGCCTCCATCATGCGTGTATGCGGGCAGATTAGAGCCGACACCTCGGGCCTTTAGGTGATGGGTTCATGGCAGGGCGGCACGGACAGGGTTCGTGCCGCCTTTCGTGTTCTGAGGGCCTGAAGGAACACGAAAAAAGGGCCTAATGGAACACCCCCAGATATCGCATGTTCCAAGCATATACGTTTTTCTTCAAACACTTAACTGCCATGGAACACGGGAACACGCAGAACACGCAAAAATAGAAAGGAAGCCAGAAGGAGGAATGCGAGACAGATGATGATCCTTTGACGGGCCTACACACCACAGCCTCAGGTTGTCGTCATCTTCGGGCGGCTGGCTTACCCTCCACAATCATAGGTGGCATGGGTCCTTCCCCAATCCAGCTCTAACCAGGGGTAATTCGGACCCCGGTCACGGCCGGTATGTTATACCATAACATCAGCTTTCTTTTGCTGTTGTTGCTGAGAGCGGTCGCCAAAAAGTTGAGATGGCAAAAAGTGGCTTGGGAGGTGCGCCTTCTGAGGAAAGCGGCTGAGCTGATTCGCTCAATGAGTCCGCAGTGAGTCCGCGAAAGAAGGCTAGGCCGGCTCTGAAGAAGCCTGAGCGGCGTAAGTCGCTGAAAAGATGGTGCCGACGCCCGGGATTGAACCGGGGACCTACTGATTACGAATCAGTTGCTCTACCGCTGAGCTACGTCGGCGTGCGGGCGCTCTCTAGCGCCCCTCGCCGGCCAGGGCAACCACCTTCCTGCATCTGCCGCGCCGGAAATGGAACCGCGCCTAGGGCAGCTCGATAATCCGCTATGGATCAGGCTTGAGGCCGCCTGCCGGGTGGCGGAAGGGCGGCGCGGGGCGGGCTGCAGGCCAAGGCCCACCCTTCCCCTAGCCCTGCGCGGCGCCCGGACGGAGCGTGGCTGGCTCGGCGTGTCCCTGTCGGCGGAGACGGAAGGGGTGCGGGTGGCGGCGGTGGAGCGCGGCGGCAAGAGCCGGCCTGTGCCCGGGCGACCCGGTCCTCAACGCCGAAGACGGGCTGGTGCCGAAGACAGGCCGGTGCAGGACAGCTGATCCCCCCGCCCGGCTGCTGGCGGGGCAGGTGCCGGGGGCGGCGCTTCGTCTCACCACCCGGCGCAAGGATGATGTGTGGCACATGCAGGCAGTACTGGGCGAGCAGCCTGTCCAGGGCTGACGCCAGGCGCGCGGCACGCCAAGGCCGGGGGAGATCGCTCCCCCGGCCCCCGCTCGATGGCCTCAGTGGACCAGGACGGGCAGCATCTCGTGCTGGAGGATCGCCGCCGTGGCGAGGCTGGCATCCGGCGCCGCGCCGATCTGCGTCCCGTCCGCCGCGTGGATCGCGACGGCCGGGTTTCCGTCCACCAGGACGGGCCGGATATAGGCGATCTGTTCCGCACCGAAGCGCGCCCAGTCGGCCGGTGCCAGCTGACGCAGCGCGTCGGCGGCGGCGAAGGGGCGTGTCGGACCTTCCTTGTTCATCGCAGGAATCTCCTTTGGCCGTTCCCGGAATGGGACCCGGCGCGCGGCCGGCTTTGCCGCACCGCGTGTGAAACACCGACCGTTCCCGTTTCGGCCGTTCCCCGGCGGGCGGATGGCGACGCTGCCCCAGGCAGTCCGTCGGCGCACCGCCCGGCCAGGGGGGGATAGGGGAAGAATGGCCGGTGGACGTGAAAGTTTAGGCGATGGAAGCCGAACCATCGTCAAGGGCGTTGCCATTGACGAGAGGACGGCCGCCCTGCGCGCCCCGCGTGCCGATGTGGATGGATTTCACCCGCACCTCCGGCTGCGGCCGCTTCAGGTCGATGTGCAGCAGGCCGTTATCCAGCCATGCACCTTCTACGTCGATACCCTCGGCCAGCACGAAGGCGCGCTGGAACTGGCGGGCGGCGATGCCACGGTGCAGGAAGACACGGCCCTCCACCTCCTCGCGCTGCTTGCCGCGGACCACCAGCTGGTTGTCCTCCTGCGTGAGCTGGAGGTCGTCCATGCTGAAGCCGGCGACGGCGAGGGTGATGCGGAGGCGGTTCTCACCGGTCTGCTCGATGTTGTAGGGCGGGTAGCCATCGGCGTTCTTTGCCACCCGGTCGAGCATCTGCTCCAGATGATCGAAGCCGAGGAACAGGGGTGAGCCGAAGAGCGACGAGCGGGACATGGGCCTGGAACTCCTCACGGTGAGCGAGCGTCTGGCAGAGCCCGAAGCACCCTGCCGTCGAGCCCATATTTTGGGCAGCGGTGCGGCGGATGCAAGACCCACCGCCAGCCTCAGAGATTGAAGCCCGGGAGCCGCAGGGCTAAAGCAGCGGCCTCATGTCCGACACCGACCTGCTGCCCATCCTCCTGGTGCCCGACGCGCGGCTGCGCGCCAAGGCCCGCCCCGTCGGCCCCGGCGACGCGGAGGCGGTGCGCGCCCTCGCGCCGCGCATGCTGGCCACCATGTACAAGGCGCCCGGCATCGGCCTCGCCGCGCCGCAGATCGGCGAGCTGCTGCGGCTCGTCGTCATCGACCTGCAGCCGGAGGACCAGCCGCAGCCCTATGTGATGGTGAACCCCGAGATCGTCGCCGCCAGCACCGGGCTGGCCGCGCGCGAGGAGGGCTGCCTCTCCCTGCCCAACCAGTATGCCGAGGTGACGCGCCCGGCCGAGGTGAAGGTGCGCTGGCAGGATCTCGACGGCAGCAGGCGGGAGATGCAGGCGGATGGCCTGCTCGCCACCTGCATCCAGCACGAGATCGACCACCTGAACGGCGTGCTGTTCGTCGACCACATCTCGGCGCTGAAGCGCAACATGCTGCTGCGCAAGCTGGCCAAGGAACTCAAGGGCCGGCAGCGGGACGGCGAATGAGCGGGACGCTCCGCCTCGCCTTCATGGGCAGCCCGGATTTCGCGGTGCCGGCGCTGCGCGCGCTGCACGCGGCGGGGCATGAGGTCGCGGCGGTCTATACCCAGCCGCCCCGCCCCTCCGGCCGCGGCCAGCGCGAGACCCCCTGCCCCGTGCACCGCGCCGCGCTGGAACTCGGCCTGCCCGTGCGCCACCCCGCCCGGGTGAAGCGCGACGTGGCGGAACACGAGGCCTTCCGCGCCCTCGATCTCGACGTGGCGGTGGTGGCGGCCTACGGGCTGATCCTGCCGCCGGCCATGCTGGAGGCGCCGCGTCGGGGCTGCCTGAACATCCATGCCTCGCTGCTGCCGCGCTGGCGCGGCGCCGGCCCGATCCAGGCCGCCATCCTCGCCGGGGACGCCGAGACGGGCATCACCATCATGCGCATGGAGGAAGGGCTGGACACCGGCCCGATGCTGCTCTCCGCCCGGCTGCCGATCGGCCCGCGCGACGGCACGCCCGCCGTGCACGACGCGCTGGCCGCCATGGGCGCCGGCCTCATCCTGCGCGCCCTGGCGGAAAACCCGGCGCCGGTGCCGCAGCCCGAGGCGGGCGTGACCTACGCGCCGAAGCTCAGCAAGGCCGATGGCCGGCTGGACTGGGCGCAGGAGGCCGCCGCGCTGGACCGCCGCGTGCGCGCGCTGAACCCCTGGCCCGGCACCTTCTTCGAGCACCAGGGCGAGACGATCCGCGTGCTGGAGGCCGCACCGGCCGGGGGCGCTCCCGGCGCGGCACCCGGCACGGTGCTGGCGGAGGGCGCCGTCATCGCCTGCGGCGAGGGCGCGCTGCGCCTGACGCGGCTGCAGCGCCCCGGGCGTGGCCCGCTGCCGGCGGCGGATTTCCTGCGCGGCTTCCCGCTGCCGCCCGGCACGGTGCTCGGCTGAGATGCCGCGCTACGCCCTGCTGGTGGAGTATGACGGCGCGCCCTTCGTCGGCTGGCAGCGCCAGGCGGGCAGCCTCTCGGTGCAGCAGGTGCTGGAGGATGCCGCCGCGCCGCTGAATGGCGGGCAGCCCGCCGCCACCCAGGCCTCCGGCCGCACCGATGCGGGGGTGCATGCCGAGGGCCAGGTGGTGCAGATCGAGATCGCCACCGAGCTGGAGCCGCTGCGCCTGCGCGAGGCGCTGAACTACCACACCCGTCCGCACCCGGTCTCGGTGCTGGCGGCGGCGCGGGCGCCGGAGGGGTGGTCGGCGCGCTTCTCCTGCATCGGCCGCGGCTACCGCTACCGCATCCTGAACCGCCGGGCGCGGCCGGCGCTGGAGGCCGGGCGCGTCTGGCACGTGCAGCAGCCGCTGGACGCCGCGGCCATGCACGCCGCGGCGCAGGGCCTGCTCGGCCAGCATGATTTCTCCGCCTTCCGCGCCGCCGCCTGCCAGGCCAAGAGCGCGCTGCGCACGCTGGACCGACTGGACATCGCCCGCCAGGGCGACGAGGTGGTGGTGCACACCGCCGCCCGCAGCTTCCTGCACCACCAGGTTCGCAACATGGTGGGCACGCTGGTGCAGGTGGGGCTGGGCCGCCGCCCCGCCACATGGCCCCGCCAGCTGCTGGACGGGCGCGACCGCACCCTGGCCGGTCAGAACGCGCCGCCCGAGGGGCTCACCTTCCTCTTCGCCCGCTACGAGACGCCGCCGGACTGGTGCTGAAGCCATGCGGGAAGGGCTTGCGGCCGCCGCGCCCGCCCCGCACCCTGGCACCATGTCCGAGCCGAATTTCCAGCGCATCATCCCCGAGGGCGAGGACCGCGAGCGGCTGACCTGCGCCGAATGCGGCTTCATCGCCTATGAGAACCCGAAGATCGTGGTGGGCGCGGTGGTGGCGGAGGGGGAGCGGGTGCTGCTCTGCCGCCGCGCCATCGAGCCGCGCCGGGGCTTCTGGACCCTGCCCGCCGGCTACATGGAGCTGGGCGAGACGGTGGAGGAAGGCGCCCTGCGCGAGGCCTGGGAGGAAGCCCAGGCGCGCATCGCGACGGAGGGGGTGCTGGCCCTCTACTCCATTCCCCGCATCGGGCAGGTGCAGGTGATCTTCCGCGCCCATCTGGCCGTGCCGGGCTTCGCGGCGGGGCCGGAAAGCCTGGAGGTGCGGCTGTTCAATTGGGCGGAGATCCCGTGGGAACAGCTGGCCTTCCCCACCGTGCACGCGGCGCTGCGGCGCTGGCACGCGACGCGCGGCCAGCCGCTTGGTGCGCCCGTGCTGGAGACGGCGGGGCGCTTTCCCGGCGCCACCTCCCCGCAGGGGGTCTGAGCACCGGGAAGCTCGCACCGCGCGGCAACGGGCGGGGCCGCGGCGACGTTACAGCTTCCCATGCCCGCACCGTCACCTTGGCAGCGCGCCGCGCCGTGCCACGATCCCCTGTCCGCCCCGCAGGTGCCGGACGCCGTCCTGGCCATTCCGGTCCGCAACGAGGTGGCGCAGATCGGCGCCTGCCTGGCGGCCCTGGCGGCACAGACCGCGCTGGCACAGCTGACGGTGCTGCTCCTGCTCAACAACTGCACCGACGGCACGCGGGACCGGGTGCGCGGGCTGCGCCCCGCCCTGCCCTTCGCGCTGCTGGCGCTGCGCGTCAGCCTGCCGCCGGAGCGGGCGCATGCCGGCGAGGCGCGCGGCCTGGCGCTCGATGCCGCCGCCGCGCTGCTGGAGGCGCGCGGCGCGTCGGACGGGCTGCTGCTGACCACCGACGCCGACAGCCGCGTGGCGCCGGACTGGCTGGAGGCGATGCGCGCCGCCCTCGCCGCCGCCGCCGATGCCGTGGCCGGCGCGGTGCGCTACGACCCGGCGGAGCGGCGGCGGCTGCCCGCCATGCTGCGCCGGCGGATGCTGCTGGAGGAGCGCTACCACGCCCTGCTGGCGCGGCTGGAGGCGCGGCAGGACCCTTGCCCGCACGACCCCTGGCCACGGCACCGCGGGGCCTCCGGCGCCAGCCTGGCGGTGACGCTGCGGGCCTACCGCCGTGCCGGCGGCCTGCCCCGCTGGCCGGTGGGCGAGGGCCGCGCCCAGGCGGCCGCCCTGCGCTTCGGCGGTGCCCGCATCCGCCACGCGACCGATGTGCGGGTGCGCACCGCCTGCCGCCTGCAGGGCCGCGCCTTGGGCGGCGCCGCCGACACGCTGCGCCAGCAGGCCCTCTGCCCCGAACTGCCCTGCGACCCGATGCTGGAGCCGGCGGACGGCGCGGCGCGGCGCTTCTCGCTGCGGGCGGCGCTGCGCGGGGCCTGGGAGAGAGGGGCCCTGGAACGGATCGTGGAGGCGCCGCGCTGGGAGGCACGGCTTGACCTGCCGCTCGGCTTCCTGACCAGCCGCGCCGCCCTGCCCTTCGTGGCGTTGTGGCCCATGGTGGAATATGCCAGCCCGCTGCTGCGGCCCGAGCCGCTGCTGCCGCAGGCCCTGCCGGGCGAGATCCGCACCGCGGCGCTGCTGCTGACCGGCCTCAGCCCGGCCGGCGCAGCAGGTCCAGCCGATAGTGTTCCGCCCGTTCCTGCCGCACTGCCGGCATGACACCGGCCAGCGCGCCGCTCAGGCCTTCCGCCGCGGCATCGCCCGAGAGCGGATAGTCCGTCGTGCCGGTCCAGTGCACCAGCAGCACCTCGCCGCCCGGCGCCAGATCCCGCCGCGTGAGCGCAGCGACGCGGGCAAGGTCGGCCTCGTCCAGGTAGTAGAGCACCTCGGAGAACAGGATCAGGTCGTAGCGGGCGCGCGGCCACTGCCGCGGCACCTCGCGCTGCGCCAGGGTGAGGCCGGGCAGAGGCCCGCAATGGCGCCGCGCCGACGCGATGGCGCGGGCCGAGCCGTCGATCGCCAGCAGCGAATCGCAGCGCCCGGCCAGCTGCTTCGTCAGCACGCCGATCGAGCAGCCCACCTCCAGCACGCGGCCGTAGCGCGGGCGCTCCAGCGCGGCCAGGGTGGCGGCATACTTGCCGGCCTCGTAGGCGCTGTCGCGGAAGCGCCAGGGGTCGGGGTCGGCGGCGTAGAGCGCCTCGAAATAGGCCGCGGGCAGCGATCCCGTGGGGTGGGTCATGCCTCGGGCTCCACCTCCAGCACGATCTCATAGGGCCGGTCGAAGCGGGCCAGCATGGAAGCGTCCAGCACGAAGCCCTGTGGGTCGTCCAGGATCACCTCGCCAAGCTGGGAGCGGTGGGCGCGGATGGCGGCGCGCTTGTGCGGCAGCACCGAGCCGACCGCCAGCCGGGCACCGCGCGGCGCCATGCCGATCTCGGTCTCGGGCGGCAGGGTATGGCCCCAGACGGGATAGGCCAGGTGCCGCAGCCCCGGGTGGCGCCGCCGCAGCGCCGCCGCCATGGCGTGGGTCGCCTGATGGTCGCAATGCGGGTCGTGCCCCCAGCTGGCCAGCACCGTGCCGGCGCCGATACACCGCACCAGCCCGGAAAGCCGCTCCACCGCCGCCAGGAACCGCATCCCCTCATGCGGCACGGCGGCATCCGGCAGGTGCAGGAAGCGCACCATGCCCGGCGGCACCCCCAGCAGCGCCAACGCGCCGAGCGCCTCGGACTCGCGCAGCGCCCGCAGCGCCTCCGGCGGGTAGTCGCGCGAGCCCGGGTGCGAGGCTGCGCCATCGCTGATGAACGCCACGCAGACCGGCCGCGCCTGCCGGGCCGCCAGGGCGATCAGCCCGCCGCAGCCCAGGCTTTCGTCGTCGGGGTGCGGCGCCAGCACCAGCAGCCCTCCCGGCGCCAGGATCTCGTCCAGCGCGGCGAAGGGGAGCGCCTCGGCGGCATGGAAGAAGGCGCCGGCGGTCACGGCCATGGCAACGGGTCCCTCTCGAGCCAATGGGCGGCGCCCTGCGCCAGCGCCCGGTCCGGCGCCGGCTGGCGCAGATAGGTTGCCAGGTCGCGCGCCACGCGCTCCAGCGGCTGCGGCCGCATGAAGGCCATCAGTCCCACGGAGCGCTGCGCCGCCTCCAGCACCTCCAGCGCCGCGCGCTCCACGGCGCGGCGGGCGAGGTTGATGAAGCCGGCGATGGCATCGGGCGCCGCGTCGCTGCCGGCCAGGGCAGCGGCACGGTCCACCCAGAGCCGGGCGGTCCCGAGCGCGATGGCGGCCTCGCCCGCGCGGTGCAGCTGGTAGGGATCGGCATCGCGGCCACGGGCACGCAGCTGCTCGCGCAGCAGCGCGACGGCCTCCGCCATGCCACCCGACTGCACGGCGAGGAAGCGCCAGGCGCCGCCGGCGAAATGCGGCTCCGCCAGATACTGCTCCGGCGCGCCCAGGCACTGCCCCGTGGCGATGGGCAGCCCCTCCAGATCCACCGCCCCGGTGGCGGAGGCGCGCATCCCCTGTGCCGTCCAGCCGGAGAGGTCGGCGCGCTCGCGCGGGGAGAGATGGGGCAGCACCATGCGCAGCCCGTCCGCGGCACGCGCCGTCACCAGCGGGCGCGTGACCCGGCCTGCCCCGGAGGCGAGGATCTTGCGGCCCCGCAGCACCCCGCCGCCTTCCGCACCTTCCAGACGGAGCGGCGCGGCACCGTCATCGGTCGCCCAGACGCCGAAGAGATGGCCGGCCCGCACATCCTCGGCCATGGCCGCGCGCTGCGCCTCGGTGCCGTAGGCCTGGATCAGGCCGAGGGCGTTGACGTGACCTTCGTACAGCCGCCCCAGCGGCAGGCTGCCGGCCCCGATGGCGGCCAGAACCCGCGCCAGCCGGCGCAGCCCGTCCGCGCCCTGCAGCAGCCCCGCCCCGCCCAGCCCGGCCGGGAGTGGCGCCAGCAGCAGGCCTTCATCGTGCAGCGCGGCCACCTCCGAATCCGGAAAGGCCCCGTCGGCGTCGCGGGCGGCGCCGAGGGCCCGGGCCAGCGAGGCCACGCGCTGCGCGGCGGCGAGAGGGTCCGCCGCCAGGGCGCGGCCGGTCGTAAGGCGCTGTGTCACAGCCGCCGCAACGCAGCGCCAAGGTCAAGGTTACGGCAGAGGTTGAAAAAAGACTGCCGGCTGCCCGTGCCTCAGGCGTGGGACGGCGCCATGCCGGGAACCCGCAGCACCCTTGGGGGTGCTTCGGGCACAGGCCGGGCAGATGCCGCGCAGCGGCCAAACCGGCAGCGCGGCGGGCGCCGGTGTCAGCGCCGCCATGCCGGGGGCGGTGGTTGGATTGCAGGCCGGAAGATGGCCAGAACGGCACCCGCGCAGGGAAAGCAGCGAGATGCCGGCGGCGCCCGGCCATGCCCGTGCCGCGGCCGGGTTGGCGGGGCGCCCCGGGAAGGCCGGGCGGCGGCGCGCCACCGCCGCCCGGTTTCCGTGGCTCAGCCCGCCAGGGTACGGCCGGCGGAGCCGAGATCGGCGAAGGCCTCGTCCAGCCGCTTGACGATGCCCTTCTCGCCGGCGCGCAGCCACTTGCGCGGGTCGTAGAGCTTCTTCGTGGGCTTGCCGTTGGAGGGGTCGATCTGGTGGGTGAAGGCCACCGGACTGGCCTGCACATAGGCGCCCACCGGCTCGGCGAAGGCGAACTGCGTGTCCGTGTCGATGTTCATCTTGAACACGCCGTAGGACACCGCCTCGGTGATCTTGTCCTTCTCGGAGCCGGAGCCGCCGTGGAAGACCAGGCTCATCGGCTTCTCGCCACCGCCGAACTTGGCGGAGACGGCCTCCTGCGAGCCCTTCAGGATCTCCGGCCGCAGCTTGACGTTGCCGGGGGCGTAGACGCCATGGACGTTGCCGAAGGAGGCGGCGACGGTGACATGGCCGATCGGCGCCAGCACCTCCCACGCCTTCAGCACGTCCTCCGGCTGGGTGTAGAGGTGGGCGTTGTCGGCCGATTCCTCGAGGTCGTGGCCGATGCCGTCCTCCTCGCCGCCGGTCACGCCCAGCTCGATCTCCAGGCTCATGCCGAGCGGCGCCATCCGCTTCAGGACCTTGGCGCATTCCTCGATGTTGACGTCCAGCGGCTCGGCCGACAGGTCGATCATGTGCGAGGAGAAGAGCGGCTTGCCGGTGCGCTTCATGTGCTCCTCGCCATGGTCGATCATGGCGTTGACCCAGGGGAGCAGGCTGCGGTCGGCATGGTCGGTGTGCAGCACGACGCAGATGCCATAGGCGGCGGCCACGGTGTGCACATGCTGCGCGGCGGAGACGGCGCCCAGCACGCGGGCGGCGGCGGCATCGGGGCAGCCCTCGCCGGCGAAGAAGCGGGCGCCGCCGTTGGAGAGCTGGATGATGACGTCGGACTTGTTCTTGGCCGCGGCTTCCAGCACGGCGTTGATGCTGTTGGTGCCGACCACGTTCACCGCCGGCAGGGCGTAGCCGCCGTCGCGGCAGGCATCCAGCAGGGCCAGGTAGTCGGCGCCGGTCACCACGCCCGGGCGAAGCTTGGTCGGGGCCTTCTGGCCGGGGGGCAGCATGTCGTTCATCTCGGGTCTCCGGCTGTCTCGCGCGCGCGCTTGGTCATGGCATGAAAAGGCCGCCCCCCGCCGAGGGAGGCCAGCCTTTCCGTTCGATTAACCCTGCCATACGGCAGAGTTGTGGCGGTCGCCAAGCGCAAGCTCAAGACACGCTTCGATCAGCCCCGCGCTCCCAGCGCGGGCGGAACCCTCGCGGCCGGCACGCCGGCCATCAGCCTCCTCAGGCCGCGGCCAGCTGCAGCGGGGCCTTGCGCGGGCGGCGGCTCCTGGTGGGAGCCATGGCCGGCAGCAGCGGCGACATGGCAGAGAGGGTCTCCAGCAGCCGGCTGCGGGCCAGTTCCGCCCCGCGGCTCAGCTGCCCGGTGCCACCATCGGCGGTCAGGTTCAGCCGGTGGCCATCCAGCACCTTCTGCACCAGCTGCGCCACCGGGCCCTCGGCCAGCGCCGCGGCCAGCCAGGCGGCGGAGATGCCGCGCGGCAGCATGCAGCGAATCACCAGCCCCTGCCGCACCAGGAGCGGCACATCCCCGTCGGCGCCGAGCGGCGGCTCGATCTCGACGGTCACGCCATGCATGGCGCCGATCTTGAGGAAGGCGGCGCTGGACATCCTCCGCACCTCGCCGGCCTCGGCGACGTCATCGAGCATGGCCTGGTCGATCCCCGCCATGGCGTCCGAAAAATCGGTCGGCTTCCGCTGCATCTGAGCGCCCTGTCATGTGTTAATCAATTTTTCGTGATGGAAAACCTAGCAGAAAATTCGCCTTTTGCAACGTGCGAATTTCCGCGGCCTTCCCTTCCCGTTCAGCGGCGCCGCAACCTGCGACTCGGCTGGGACAGCCTGCGGCCTCTGTGTTAACAACAAGAAACTCAGGAAGCCGTGGCCCAGGAACAGACCAATGGTGCAGATCACAGCCGGAAGCCGGACCAGCCTCGATTTCCGGAATCCGGAGGCTGTTTCCTGGAATTACCTGACGTTTAGTTCACGGCAGGCAGGCTATGCCCGGGCGGATCTGAGATTCACCGGGGATGCCTCCTACGCCCTCGAGTTCTTCGGCAGCGGCTTCCAGTACGATGCCTATGGCGCTCCCGCGCAGGGCACCGTCTCCGGCTTCCAGGAGAGCCGGGACGGCATCACCACCCTCAGGGTGGAGGGGCTTTCCATGCCGGTCGGCCAGCTGCTGGGCGGCACCTGGCACGGCATGAGCGAGGCCGCCCGCGCCGCCCTCCTGGCCGGCGACGACATCCTGTCCGGCTCACCGCTCGACGACCATGTGCGCGCCTATGCGGGGAACGACGTGCTGCGGCTGGGCGCCGGCAACGACACCGCCCTGCCTGGCCCCGGCGACGACGTGATCGACGGCGGAGCCGGGCTGGACACGGTGGTGCTGAACGGCCCGGCCGCCGAGTACCGGCTGGTGGCGTGGAGCGGCACCCTGGCCACCATCCCGCTGACCGCCTCCGCCCTGGCGCTGGAGGGAAGCGACCGGCTGATCGGCGTCGAGCGCCTCCAGTTCACCAGCGGCGAGCTCCGCCCCGCCATCGGCGAGAGCTTCGCGCCGCTGGCCTACATCGCCGCCAATCCGGAGCTGATCCGCGCCTTCGGTGCCGATGCGGGGGCCGGATTCGAGCATTACCTGCATCATGGCGCCCGCGAGGGGCGGCCGGTGGCCTTCCAGGGCGCGGAATACCTCGCCTCCCACACGGACCTGCAGCTGAACCTCGGCATCGATGTGCAGGCCGCCATCGCCCACTACATCCGGCAGGGCCATGCGGAGAAACGGGCGATCACCTTCAACGCCCTCGAATACACCGCCTCCTACGCGGACCTGATGAACGCCTTCGGCACCGACCGCGAGGCCGGCGCCCTGCACCAGATGACGCATGGCTGGGCCGAGGGGCGCGTGACGCGGTTCGAGAGCCTCGAATACACCGCCTCCTACACCGACCTCATCCTGGCCTTCGGCAGCAACCAGGACAGGGCGGCGGCGCACTATATCGAGCAGGGCCGGCACGAAGGGCGGACGGTGCTGTTCGACGCCCTCGACTACATCGCCTCCCATGACGACCTGATCGACGCCTTTGGCGCCAACCGCGAGGCCGGCGCCCTGCACTACCTCCAGTACGGACGGTTCGAGGGCCGCAAGGTCAGCTTCGACGCCGTGCAGTACCTGACCAACTATGTCGATCTCCAGGTCGCCTTCGGCGCTGACCAGGACGCGGCCGCACGGCACTACATCCTGTACGGCTCCCAGGAAGGCCGCACGGACGACCTCCTGGGCTGAAGGGCCCCGGCCGGACCGGGCCGGCGGAAGCGAGGGGCGGTGTTGCGGCCGGGCGGCGCCTCCCGCACATTCGGTGCCCGCCAGAAACCCTTTCTCCGCAGGAACCGGCATGGCCATTCTGAAGATCGCCCGCATGGGCCACCCCGTTCTGCTGGAGCGGTGCCAGCCGGTGCCGGACCCCGGCGCGCCGGAGATCCGCCGGCTGGTGCAGGACATGTTCGAGACGATGGAGGATGCGCCGGGTGCCGGCCTCGCCGCGCCGCAGGTGCATGTGCCGTTGCGGCTCTTCGTCTTCCGCGTCCTGCCCAACCGCGCCACCGGCGCGCCGGGCGACGTGCCGGTGGGCAACACCGTGCTGATCAATCCGGTGATCGAGCCGCTGGGCGAGGAGAAGCATCTCCGCTGGGAAGGCTGCCTCTCCATCCCCGGCCTGCGCGCCGCCGTGCCACGCTACAAGCGGGTGCGCTACACCGGGCAGGATTGCGATGGCCGCACCATCTCGGCCGAGGTGGGCGGCTTCCATGCCGGCGTCGTCCAGCACGAGAACGACCATCTCGACGGCATCCTCTACCCGACGCGGATGACCGATTTCCGGCTGATGGGCTTCAACGAGGAGATCGCCCGCGTGCAGGAGGCGCAGGCCCTGGCCGAGGCCCGCCAGGAAGCCGGGGCCGCCGAAGCCGGGGCCGCTGGCGCCTGACGCCGCGCGTCAGGCGCTGAGACTCAGGCGCTGAGCGTCAGGCGGCGCTCGCGCCCGGCGGCCAGGGCATCGCACACCGCCATCGCCAGGTGCCGGGCGCAGAAGGGCTTGCGCACCACGAAGGCCGGGGCGCGCTGCCCCGGCAGGGGAATCGGCTCCTCGCTCGCCGTCACGAAGACGATGGGCGCCGCGTCCGCCGCGCCGAGCTGGCGCAGCATCGCCTGGCCGGCGCCGGTGGCCAGCCGCAGCTCGGACAGGATCAGGTCGGGCCGCCCGTCCTTCAGCAGCATCTCGGCCTCCCGCGCCGAGCTGGCGATGCCCAGCACGGTATGGCCGAGGTCGCGCATCGTCATCGACATGTCGAGCGCCGTCAGCATCTCGTCCTCGATGATCAGGATCTCCGCCGGGCAGGGCGGCACGGTGATGGCCCAGGCCTGCGCCAGCAGGGTGCGCGCGGCGCCCGGATCGACCCGGAGGATGCGGGCGATCTGCAACGGGGTGAAGCCTTCCAGGTGGCACAGCAGCAGGGCGTGGCGCTGCGGCGCCGTCAGCCGCCGCAGCCGGCGCCGCAGCCAGAGCCGGACCAGCGCATGCGCCTGCGATTCGGCCTCTTCCGGCAGCGCTTCCACGAGCCGACCCGGATGGGGAGGCGGACAGTCCAGGAGGCTGGAGAGCCGGTCCTGCACCGCGCGGTAGAGCCGCAGCCGCCCCGGAGAGCGTTTCGAAGGGCGGCGCGATTCGTCGGTCAGCAGATCGTTCAGCGCGACTTCCACCACGCGGTCGGCCAGCACGCGGGACCCGAGTGCGGCGTGGGTGTAGCGGCGCAGGGCCCGCAGGACGGGTAACAGGTCGGCGGGGTCAGAGCCCATGCTCGCGTGACCTTCCTGCTCCTGGCAACCAACCTCCGTGCCGGCGGGTTTTCGGCCGGCGGGGCGCGCTTGAATTTCAGACCGAAGGCCTCACCGTTACAACTTCCCTGTCGAAATGCACAGGCCTATGCCTTTACGATGGCACACCACTTCGTGAGAAGAGAGCCCCCGCGTGGCTAAATCCGTCCCTGCGCCCGTGCCTGCCGAGGAAGATCAGGCCAGCGAAACGGCACCCGAGGACAAGGCGGCCGGCATCGCCAGCCCTGACGCCGGGAACACGCGGCGGGACTGGCTCGACGAGCGCCTGCGCGAGGAATACCAGGACGCGGCCGAGGAGCCGCTGCCGCCGCGGCTCCTGGCGCTGCTGCGCAAGCTGCGGCCCTCCGTTCATTAGGTGGCCGCTACCGGCCTGAGAGGGCGCGGCGCGATGTGACGGGGCGGAGGACCACCGCGGGCAGCCGTGGCGGCCGCCCTGCTTCGCCGGAACGTCATGCCGCCGCCACGCATCTGTCGCAGGCCGCGGGTTAACGAATGCGGATCATCAAGCTGAGGTTCCGCATGCCCGACGCACTGCCCCCGCATGCCGAGGTTCCGCCCGGGAAGGTCGCCCATGCCGGTCTGTTTCTGCGGCGCTGGCTGGCCAATCCCCTGCAGATGGGGTCCGTGGTGCCCTCCTCCCCCACCCTCTGCCGCCGCATCGCGGCGCTGACGAGCCAGGGGCCCGGGGAGTACGTGCTGGAGTTGGGGGCGGGCACCGGAGTGCTGTCGCGCGCCCTGCTGGAGCGGGGCGTGCCGCCGGAGCGGCTGATCGTCGTCGAGATCGTGCCGGAGATGGCGGCGCATCTGCGCCGGGTGCTGCCTGGCGTGCGCGTGGTGCAGGGCGACGCCTTCAACCTGCCCGGCTGCCTGCCGCCCGAGGCGCGGGGGCGGATCGGCACCGCCATCTGCGGCATCCCGCTGGTGCTGCTGCCGCTGGAGCGCCAGCGCCGCTTCCTGGCGAGCCTGGAGGCGGTGGCGCCGGGGCTCGGCTTCCTGCTCTACAGCTACTGCATCACCTCGCCCCTGCCCTGGCGCAAGCTCGGCCTGAGCGCCCGGCGCGAGGCCTGGACGCCGCGCAACTTCCCGCCCGCCAGCGTCTGGCGCTACACGCCGCAATGAGAGGCATGCCGGGGGGGTGTGGCCCCTCCCCGGCCCTTTTGCCTATGCCCGTAGCGGCACGAGCTGGGCGCGGAACTGTGCCGCGCAGGCCTCCCAGGAGAAGGACTCCGCCCGTGCGCGGCAGGCGGCCCGGTCCGCCGAGAGGGCGCGCAGGCAGGCGGCGCGCAGGTCCGTGTCCATCGCCCCGATGTTCAGGGGCGGCTCGGCGTTGCCCAGCACGGTGCGCGGCCCGGGCTGCGGGTAGGCGGCGATCGGCGTGCCGCAGGCCATCGCCTCCAGCAGCACCAGCCCGAAGGTGTCGGTCCGGGAGGGGAACACCATCACGTCGGCCGCCGCGTAGGCGGCCGCCAGCGCCTCGCGGTGCAGGAAGCCGGTGAAGCGCGCCTCGGGGTAGCGCCGCTCCAGCGTGGCGCGCAGCGGTCCGTCCCCCACCACCACCTTGCTGCCCGGGAGCGGCAGGGCCAGGAAGTCCTCCACCCCCTTCTCCGGCGCGACGCGCCCGGCGCACAGGAAGATGGGCCGCGGCAAGCCGGCAAAGGCGTCGCGCGGGCCAGGCTGGAACAGGGCGGTGTCCACGCCGCGCGACCAGGGGCGCAGGCGGGTGAAGCCCTGCCCCGCCAGCTCCTGCCGCAGCGCCTCGGTGGCGACGAAGGTGCCGGCGGCAGCGGCATGGAAGCGCCGCAGCACATGCCAGGAGATCGCCGCCGGGACGCCGAGCCGCGCCCGCAGGTAATCTGGGAAGCGGGTGTGGAAGGCCGTGGTGAAGGACCAGCCGCGGGCCCGGCAGAGTCGGCGCATGCTCCAGCCGAGCGGCCCCTCGGTGGCGATGTGCACGGCGTCCGGCGCGAAGACCCCGGCCAGGGCACCCAGCTGCGGCCCCGCTCCCAGCGCCAGGCGGAGGCCCGGCTCACCGGGCACGGCGAGGCCGCGGAAGCGGTCCGGCCCCAGCACCTCCACCGTGTCGCCGCCGCGCCGCAGCGCGGCGGAGACCATGCCGAGGGTGCGCACCACGCCGTTCACCTGGGGCGCCCAGGCGTCGGAGACGATCAGGATGCGCATCTCATGCCGCCGGCAATGCGACGGGCGCCGGCAGGGCAGGCGGCGCGGCGTGGCGCCGGCGCTGCTCGGCGGCCCAGTCGATCAGCTCGAAGCGGCCATCGGCGTTCTCCACCAGCGCGGTGCAGCTTTCCACCCAGTCGCCATCGTTCATGTAGAGCACGCCGTTCACCATGCGCATCTCGGCGTGGTGGATGTGGCCGCAGATCACGCCGTCCAGGCCCCGCCGCCGCGCCTCCTCGGCCAGCGCCACCTCGAAGCGGTCGATCGCCTTTACCGCCTCCTTCACCTGGCGCTTCAGCCACTGGCTGAGCGACCAGTACGGGTAGCCGAGGCGGCGCCGCGCCGCGTTGAACCAGCGGTTGGCCACCAGCGCCGCGTCATAGGCCCAGTCGCCCAGATGGGCGAGCAGCGTGGCGTAGCGCACCACGCTGTCGAACTCGTCGCCATGGATCAGCAGGAAGCGCCGGCCATCGGCCGCCTCATGCACCGCCTCGCGCAGCAGCGCGACGCCGGCCACCTCGAACTCCGGCCCGGCCCAGTCGCGGAACACCTCGTCATGGTTGCCGGGGATGTAGGTGACGCGGGTGCCGGCGCGGGCCATGGCCAGCACGCGGCGGATGACCAGGTCGTGCCCCGGCTCCCAGTACCAGGAGCGGCGGAGGCGCCAGCCATCGATGATGTCGCCGATCAGGTAGAGATGGTCGCACTCGACCTGGTTGAGGAAGTCGAGCAGCAGCTCCGCGCGGCAGCCCCGCATGCCGAGATGAGTGTCGGAGATGAACAGGGCCCGGTAGCGGCGCAGGGCGGGGCGGGGATCAGGCGCGGTGCTGTTGGGCATTCCGGCTTCCCTTGGCTGGGCCCGGGCTTCTGACGTGGCTGCCGGACCGGGATGTTTCGACCAGGGCGGCAGTATCCGAGCCATGCGACGGAGCCGTGACCGTCACATGACAGGCGCTTGACGAATGAGGCGAACGCCGCTGCACATACAATTCTGCCGGGCAAATCAACCTGTGGTTTATAAACGGTGAAGCCGCCATGTCGCTGCGCGTGTTGTTCCCGGGAGTGCCGGACAAATTCTCTTGAACCCTGCAAACCATCGGGCTTGTGCGCGTATTGCGCGCATAGCTAAATGCTTTGCTATTGAAGGTAGTCACTGGTCCTTCAGGAATGGGTGGGCATCACGCAATGCAGGGGGCTTTCGGACGGCGGAAATGGGTGGCGCTCTGCGCCGGCCTGTTGGCCGTGGTGCCTCGCTTCCCGGGGTATGCGGAGTTCCGCTCCGCCTCCGTCATGCCCGACCGGCAGGAATGGGAGGGCTTCAAGGCCCTCTATCTGCTGCCCGTCGGCCGCATCGTTGACACCGGCAACAACAACGCCTCCCACTCCGAGGGCCAGGGCTGGGCGCTGCTGATGGCGGAGGCATTCGACGACCAGCCGGTGTTCGACCGCGTGCTGGCCTGGACACAGCAGAATCTGCGCCGCCCGCAGGATTCGCTGCATGTCTGGAGCTGGCGCCCGGACCGGCGGAATCCGGTGGAAGACACCAACAACGCAGCGGATGGCGACCTGTTCATCGCCTGGGCGCTGGAACGGGCCGGCCGCCGCTGGCACCGGCCGGAACTCACCGAGCGGGCCGCCGCGATCGCCCGGGACCTGCATGAGCGCTGCGTGCGGAGAGTGGGCGGGCGGATCGTGTTGCTGCCCGCCGCCTTCGGCTTCGAACATCCCAGCTATACGGTCATCAATCCTTCCTACTATGTCTTCCCTGCCCTGGATGCGATGGCGCGGCTGCACCCTGAGGGGCTGTGGCGGCCGCTTCGCGAGGATGGGCTGGCGCTGCTGCGGGAGAGCGGCTTCGGCGCCTGGAACCTGCCGGCGGACTGGATCCGCCTGACCGGCAAGCCGGAGGAACCGCCCAGCCCGGCCGTCGGCTGGCCCGCCCGCTTCTCCTACGATGCCGTCCGCATCCCGCTCTACATGGCCTGGGCAGGGCTGCTGGACGAGCCGGCCGCCCGCGCTGCCGCCCGCTTCTGGAGCACCCGTCATCCGGCGGGTTACACGCCGGCCTGGACCGATTTCGCGCAGGACACCGTGGCGCCCTATGCGGCCGACAGCGGCATGCAGGCCATCATGCGGCTGGTCCTCGACCCGCAGGCCCGTGTCGCCGATCTGCCCCAGGTCCTGGCCGCGCCGCACTACTATGCCGCCGCCCTGACGCTTCTGGCCCGCCTGGCCGCTTTCGAGCGCACGATGCTTCTCTAGACCGTCCAGCTCAGCCTGGAGCATGAGGCTTTGCGTGGAGGCGCACCCTGAGAGCAGCATGGATCAGCATGGCGGAAGCGCCGACCGGCCTGAACCCTGTTAGCCGCCAAGGCGGTCGCGCCGCGTGAGGGCAGGCCGCGCGGCGGTGCTGGCCCTGCTGATGACCAGCCTCCTGGCAACCGCACTGGGACTCAACCTGTCGCTGGACCGGCGCCGGACGGAGGATCGCGTGCTGCGCGGCGTCAATGCGCTGGCGGAGGCCGCCGCCGCCCAGGCCGCGGCGATGCTGAACGGCCTGGACCAGGCGCTGCTCGGCCTGGAGGGACTCGACGAGGATGCCGAAGGGGAGGGGCGGCTGCAGCGGCACGAGGCGCTCGCGCCGGAGGGAACCGGGCTGTTTGTGCTCGATGCCGCCGGGGCGGTGAAGCTGGCGACCGCCCGGGGCCGGGAGCACATCGCGGGGCTGCAGCAGGGCTATGCCGCCTCCCTCGCCAGCCTGCCGGCCGGGGAGCCGGCGCTGTATGTCGCGCCGCCGCTGCGCGGCCGCGAAGGCAGCATCCTGCCGCTGCTGCGCCGGCTGGATGCGCACCGCGTGGGCATGGCCTTGCTGCCCCTGCAGGGGCTGGCCGGACAGTATGCGCGGTTGCCGCTCGCCAAGGGTGCCCGCCTGCTGCTGTTCGACGCGGAGGGGCACCGCCTCGCCGTGCATCCGCCCGGGCCCTGGCCGGCGGGCGAGAAGCCGGCACGCGCGGAGGAGGTGGTGCGGGCCCTGCGCGAGCGCCGGCGTGCCTCGGGCATGGACCGTGCCGCGGCCGACGGCACGCCACGCTACTATGCGGCGGTGCCGGTGCAGGGCCAGCCGGTCATGCTCATCGCCCTCCAGAGCCAGAAGGAGGTGATGGCGCCATGGTGGCAGCGCACCTGGCTGCTGATCGGGCTGGCTCTCCTGGCCACCCTCGCCATCGGCGCGGGCACGGTGCTGGTGCTGCGCGAGATGGCGCGGCGGCTGGCGGCCCGGCAGGCCGCCACCGCGCGGCTCGAGGCGCTGGCGCGGGGTTCGGCGCAGATCGCCGCCATGGCCGAGATGCCCGCCCTGCTGCACCGCGTCGGGCAGCTGGCGCGGCAGGCGGCCGCAGCGCGCTTCGCCGCCATCCGCCTGCACGAGCCGGCAGGCCATGAGCCGGTGATCGACCTGAAGCCCGGCGACGCGCCGCCCGCCCTGGCCGCGCTGCGCCGGCTGGCGCTCGAACCCGGCCTCGCCGGTGACGCGCCCTGCCTCTGGCCGGCGCAGGCGGAGCGTCCCGCCGCCCTGTCGGTGCCGCTGCGCGGGGCGGATGGCGCGCCGCTCGGCACACTTCTGGTAGGTGATGCCGACCATGCCTTCGACGCCGACGACATCGCCATGCTGTCGCAGCTGGGCGTTCTGGCCGGCATCGCGATCCGCAACCGGCGCCTGATCGGCACGCTGCACCACGCGGCGCAGGAGGCCGAAAGCGCCCGGGGCCGGGTCGAGTTCATCCTGGAGTCGATCAGCGACGGCTTCATCGCGCTCGATTCGGAATGGCGCTTCGCCTATGCCAACACCGCCGCCCGCCGGATGCTGAAGCTGGCGGAGGGGGCGTTGCCCCGCCAGACCCTCTGGCAGCGCTACCCCATCCTGCTGGAGACCGCGCTGGTGGAGCAGCTGCACACCGTGGCCGCGCGCGGCGGCCGGGCCGAGTTCGACATCACCCTGCCCTGTGAGGGCGGCGACCGCAGCTTCCGCATGCTCTCCTATCCCGCCGGGGATGGCATCGCCCTGCAGTTTCGGGAAACCGGCCAGCGTCAGGCCGCGGCGCCCGAGGCCCTGGCGGGCGGCGCGCTGCCGGGCGCGGCGATCATCCAGGCCGCCGGCCTGGCGCACGATCTGGGCCATCTGATGGCCGCCATGGAGGAGACGGCCTCCCGCCTGCCACCCGAGGCGGCGGAGGCGGCGGAGGCGCTGCGCCGGTCCGGCGCGCTCGGGCAGGCGCTCAGCGGCGCGCTGCTGGGGCTGATCCGCAGCGGCCGGACGGAAGCCCGGCCGGCCGATCCGGCGGCGCTCCTGCGCGGCCTGCTGGGCCTCCTGCGGCGTCTGGCCGGCCCCGCCGTGGCGCTGGAGGCCGAGATTCCGCCAAGCCTGCCGCCCCTGCCGCTGGAAGCGGGCCAGCTGGAAAGCGCCGTGGTGAACCTGGTGCTGAACGCGCGCGCGGCGATGCCGCAGGGAGGATCGCTGCGGCTCACGCTGCACCGGCTGGAGGCGGCGCCGGCGCCGCTGCCGCCGGGGCCGTGCCTGCGGCTTGCGGTACAGGATTCCGGCAGCGGGTTTCACGGGGCGGCCCTTGGCAGGGCGGGCGAGGCCGGCTTCAGCGAAAAGCCCGGCGGGCATGGCCTCGGCCTCGCCGCGATCGCCGCCTTCGCGCGGCGGCAGGGCGGTGCCTTCCGGTTGAGCGATGCTGCCGGCGGCGGATGCCTGGCCGAATTGCTGCTGCCCTGGTCTCCGCTCCCCCTGCCCGCCCCTTCCGAGACGCTGCCGCCGCCACGGCTGGAGGGCAGCCCCTGCATCCTGCTGGTTGAGGACGAGCCATCGCTGCGCCAGCGGCTGACAGCGCAGTTGCAGGCGCTGGGCTGCGCGGTGCATGCGGCGGAGGACGGCCCGGCCGCCTTGCAGCTGGTCGAAGAAGGGCTGCGCCCCGACCTGTTGCTGACCGATGTCATGCTGCCTGGCGGCCTCAGCGGCCTGCACCTGGCTGAGAAGGCCCGGCATTGGCAGCCATCCTGCGCGGTGCTCCTGATCTCCGCCTATGCCGTGGAGGCGGGCACCACGCCCGGCCAGCCGCCGCTTCTTCTCAAGCCCTGCACAGGCGATGAGCTGGCGGCGGCGCTGCAATCGGCGCTCACGCAGAAAGTTCTGGCATCCGATCCACTTTCAGGAGAAAAACTCACATTCCAGTAGATTCCGCAAATTGCTCTGCTATCATAGCGAGCAATGGTAAACGAAACCACAACCCTAGAACCCCCGCTGCGCCGCCCGCGAAGCTTGGCGGAGCAGGCCCGCGTCGAAGGCATCCTGCTGGGGCTGGGTTGCCCCCGCACGGCCGCGACGCTCTCAGAAGCGTTGATGCAGTCCGGCTACCAGCCGAACCTCATCGACGACCTGAATGATTTCTGCGCGGCGCTGGAGCAGGCTCCGGCGCGGGTGGTGGTGCTGGATCTCGACTGGGCCGCGGGCTCGGCCCCCGAGATGCTCCGCCGCATTCCCGGCCGTGGTCGCGGCCTGGTGGTGCTGAGCCGGCAGGCCGGCGAGGCGGAGCGCGTGGCCAGCCTGGAGCTGGGCGCCGATGACCATCTGCCCCTGCCCGTCTCCCCGCGGGAGCTGGTGGCCCGGCTGCGGGCGCTCTCCCGCCGCCTGCCGGCGCCGCCGGCAACGTCGGAGCCGCTGCCGCCGCGCATGGCGATGGGCGTGCTGCTGGACCCTGCCCGGCAGAGGCTGGTTCCCCCCGGCGGGTCGGAAATCCACCTCACCGGCGCCGAGGCCGGGCTGCTGGCGATGATGCTGCGCGACCCTTCCCTCACCGCCGAGCGGGACATGATCGCCGAGCACGTGCTGGGCTATCGGCGGCGGCCGCAGCAACGCGGCGTGGACCAGTTCGCCTCCTCGCTGCGGCAGAAGCTGGAACAGTCCTCGAATGGCGCCATCCAGCTTCTGGCGGTGCGCGGGCGCGGCTACCGGCTGGTGTGGTAGCCTCGCTGCATCCACCCGGCAGGGCGATGATGCGCGATGATTCAGAGTGCCTGTGACGTGCCCGGGCCGGGCGCCACGCCCGGCAACCTCTCCCGCCAGAGCCTGCGCCTGCTGGCGGCCATCCGGCGCCACCATCCGGCGACGGCGGATCATTCGGTGCGGGTGGCCACGGTGCTGCTGGCCATGTGGAGCCACCGCCCGGACGGGCTGGGCGACATGGCCGAGGTGGTGGCGGCCGGCCTGCTGCATGATTTGGGCAAGGTCTTCCTGCCGACCAGCCTGCTCGATGCCGCCCGCGGCCTCAGCGCCCGCGAGACGGACATGATGCGCGCCCATCCCCTGGCCGGCGCCGAGGCCCTGGCCGCGCTGCGCTACCCGGAAGCGGTGCAGGTGGCGGCGCGGGACCACCATGAGCGCTGGCAGGGCGGCGGCTATCCCGGTGGGCGCGCGGGCACGGCCCTGTCACCGCTGGCGCGCGCCATCTGCGTGGCCGATTCCTTCGTCGCGATGATCGAGCCCGGGCGGGCCTATCGCCGGCACCTCAGCGTGGCCGAGGCGCTGCGCGAGGTGCAGGCCTGCTCCGGCACCCAGTTCGACCCCGATTTCGCGGCGCTGCTGGTGGAGGGGCTGGGCGAGACCTTCCAGGCGGAGCTGGGCCTGGACCATGGGCTGAGCCGCCGGAGCACCATGGCCGGGCTGCTGCCTTCGCACCTGCTGGAGCGCGCCCTGCGTCTTCCGCCCTGCCCCTGGTGAGGCGGTGCCTTAGCGCGAGAGGCCGGGAATGCTCTGCGCCAGGCCCGGCGGCAGGTTCTTCAGCAGGCCGGGCGGCAGCGTGACGCTACGGTACTCGGGCGGCAGGCGGAAGCGGGCCGGGTCCTGCCGGGTGTAGGAGACGGCGGTGGCCTCCAGCATGCCCTGCTTGCCCTCATGCTTGCCTTGCGCGCGCAGCAGCACGCCATCCGGCGTCAGGCAGACGGTGCCCTGCCCGTCCGGATTGCTGACGCGCCAGATGTCGCAGCGGTGGCCGGCCACGGTGGCGCTGCCGGCCGGCGTCATCGTCGTGCCCGGCGGAAGCCCACCGGTCAGCGGCAGCTTCTGCTCGTCCGGCAGCTGCATGGCGGTGCGCATCGAATCCATCACCATCATCGCCTGGCCGCGCGGCAGGTCGACCAGCACCCATCCCGGCGCCTCCGGCGGCTCGACCCGCAGCCGCCGCTCGGCGGCGAGCCATGCCGCCTGCACCGTGCGCGGTGCCTCGCGCCCGCCGCGGGCCGTGTAGGTCACCGCCACGTCGCGGGTGGGCCAGAGCTGGGCGGGGGCGTTCTGCGCCAGGGCGGCGCCGGCGCCGGTCCACGCGAGGGCCAGGGCCAGGATGGCGGTGCGTCGCATCGGAAATCCCCCTACCGGCCAGGCCGGACAGCCGCGCCGGAGCTGGCTTGCGCTTCCGCTCCGGCCGCCGCAGGCTGCGGCACGATTCAGTTAAGAAGGGGAACGCCCATGAGCAAGATCGCCGTCGTCACAGGCGCGGGCAGCGGCATCGGCCGCGCCGCCGCGCTCGCCCTGCTGGGCGCAGGCTGGCATGTCGCCCTCGCCGGCCGCCGCGCCGATGCGCTGGAGGCCACCATCGCCCAGGCGGGCGAGGCCGGCGCGCGCTGCCTGGCGGTGCCGACGGATGTGGGCGACGCCGCCTCCGTGGCCGCGCTGTTCGCCGCCGTGAAGGAGAAGTGGGGCCGCTGCGACCTGCTGTTCAACAATGCGGGGCGCGGCAGCCCGGCGGTCGATTTCGACGAGATCTCGCACGAGGACTGGTTCGGCGTGGTCGCGGCCAACCTGAACGGCGCCTTCCTCTGCGCGCAGGAGGCCTACCGCATGATGAAGCACCAGGAGCCGCGCGGCGGCCGCATCATCAACAACGGCTCGATCAGCGCCTACGCGCCGCGTCCCGGCTCGGCCCCATACACGGCCACCAAGCACGCCATCGGCGGCCTGACCAAGTCGCTCAGCCTCGACGGGCGGAAATGGGACATCGCCTGCGGCCAGATCGACGTCGGCAACGCCGCGACCGAGATGACCGACCGCATGACCAAGGGCGTGCCGCAGGCCAACGGCACCATGATGGTGGAGCCGCGCATGGATGTGCGGCATGTGGGCGAGGCCGTGCTGCACATGGCCTCGCTGCCGCTCGACGCCAACATCCAGTTCATGACGGTGATGGCGACGAAGATGCCCTTCGTCGGGCGCGGCTGAGCCAGGCGGGCCGGGGCGCGACCGCCCCGGCCCTGCCGCGTCAGTCCACCTGCGCGCCGGAGCGGCGCACCACCTCGCCCCAGCGGGCGATGTCGCGCTCCTGCACGGCGCGGAACTCGGCCGGGGTGGAGAGGGTGCTGGGTGTGATGCCCTGGGTGTCGATCAGCCAGCGGCGGAACTCGGGCGTGGTGATGATGCGCTGGATCTCGGCGTTCATCCGCGCCTGGATGGGCTCCGGCAGGCCGGGCGGCGCGAAGATGCCGTACCAGGTGCTGCTGTCGAAGCCCGGCAGGCCGCAGGCCTCGGCCACGGTGGGCACCTCGGGCAACGCCTCCAGGCGCTTGGCCGTCGTCACCGCCAGCCCCTTCACCTGCCCCTGCTTGATGTAGCCGATGGAGGGGCCGGACTGGTTGAAGAACAGGTCCACATCGCCGGACAGCAGCGCCGTCTGCGCGCCGGGCTGCCCGCGGAAGGGCACATGCACGATGTCCAGCCCCGCCACCTGCGCGAACTGCGCGCCGGCCAGGTGGGTCGAGGCGCCGTTGCCGGTGGAGGCGTAGTTCAGCTTGCCCGGCTGCGCCTTCGCCGTGCGGATCACGTCCTGGCAGGTGGCGAGGCCGGGCCGCCGCTCCGCGCTGACGGTGAGCACGTTCGGCACGTCGCCCAGATGGGCGATGGGCGTGCTGTCCTTCACCGGGTCGAAGGGCAGGCTGCGGTAGAGCGTGGCGTTGATGGCGTGGGTGCCGGCCGTGCCGAAGAGGAAGGTGTAGCCATCCGGCTTCGCCTTGGCCACATGATCGCTGGCGATGTTGCCGCCGGCGCCGCTGCGGTTGTCCACCACCACCGGCACGCCCAAGGCCTGGGAGAGCGGCTCGGCCAACTTGCGCTGGTAGATGTCCACGCCGGAGCCGTTCGGAAAGCCGCCCATCAGGGTGATGGGCCGGTTGGGCCACGCGGCGTCCTGTGCCTGTGCCGTGGCGAGAGGGGCCCATAAGCCGGCCAGTGCGAGGCCAAGCAGCAATCGGCGCATTGTCGGTGGCTCTCCTTCTGTGTGCAGCACCGAGGCTATCCCTGCGCCGGCAATGGGGGGAACCCGGAAAGCGCCCCCTTTCCACGCCGCGTTCAGACGCTGCGCAAATCCAGCAGGCAACGGGGCACCAATGCGCCCAAACCGATGGCATGCCCGGCAAGCTGCTGGCGGATCTGCAGCGCCTGCAGCCGCGCCGCCTCCTTCAGCAGGTCCGTGTCCTCCAGCGCGCCGAGCGTGGCCTGCTGGTCGTCCAGCTGCTCCAGGTTCAGCGAAAGCTGGGCCTCGATGGCGCCACGGTCGGCGGCGAAGCTGTCGCGCGCTTCCAGCACGGCCAGGGTGAAGGCACTGAGATCCGGCAGCATGGCGCGGGCGGCGGCCGAATCGGCGGGCGGGCGCGGCAGCCGGCTGGCGATCCGCTCCAGCAGGTCCAGCGAGCGAAGCATGCCCGGGTTGCCATCCTCCGCGTTGCTCATCAGCAGCTGGCTGACATGGCGCGAAGCGGCCAGCAGCGAGAGGATCTCCTGGAAGTTCCGCTGGTAGCGCGCCAGGGCGGCGCGGCCCTCCTCCCCGGGCAGGGCGGGATCTGCGATCAGGACGAGGATGCGGCCGGCCTCGCTGGCCAGCATGTCGATGTCTTCCAGCACCTGGCGCAGCAGGTCGAGCATTGCCTTGGCGCTGCTGAGTTGGCGCCCGGCGGCGAGGATGCTGTCGAGTTCGTCCATCTCCGTGGGCCGCAGGCCAGGGGATGGCGTGGGAAGCAGGGGAGCAGAATCCAGCGACATGCAAGGGTTTCCCTTCAGCCGGCTCCGGCCGGCGCTCGGGATATGTTCTGGACCCGCAGCATTGAAGATATCGCTAAGGCACGAAAAAGCCCCCGGCGCGGGCTGCGCCGGGGGCTCCATTCATTCCGTCGCGGGACGGCGCCGGGGGCTCAGTTGCCCTTCAGCACCACCGCCTGGCGGCCACGCTGGCCGTCGCGGACCTCCAGGTTGAGCTTCTCGCCCTGCTGGACATCCTGCTTGCCGGCGCGCTGCAGCACGGAAGAGTGCAGGAACACGTCCTGGCCACCATCATCCGGCGTGACGAAGCCGAAGCCGCGCACCTGGTCGAACCACTTCACCGTGCCGTTCACGGCGTAGGTCGGGCCACCCTCGTCACGGCCGCCGAAGTCGCGGCGCGGCGGACGGTCGCCGAAGCTGCGCGGCGCGCCGAAGCCACCACCGCCGCCGCCGCCACCGAAGCCGCCACGGTCGCCGAAATCACGGCGCGGCGGACGGTCGCCGAAGCCGCCACGGTCGCCGAAGCCACCGGGCGCACCAAAGTCGCGGCGCGGCGGACGGTCGCCGAAGCCGCCACGGTCGCCGAAGCCACCGGGCGCGCCGAAGTCGCGGCGCGGCGGACGGTCGCCGAAGTCGCGGCGCGGCGGACGGTCGCCGAAGCCACCGGCACCAAAGTCGCGGCGGGGACGGTCGCCACCGGGCGGGGCGCCCGGGCCGAGCTTGCGCTCGTGGATCTTGGTCACCAGCCGGCGACCCTGGCGGTCCGCGCCGATCTCGCAGACCAGCTTGTCACCGGTCTCGGGCGGCTCGATCCCGGCCTCGGTGAGCGCCGAAGCGTGGAAGAACACGTCCTGACCGTCCGGGCCCAGTACGAAGCCGAACCCCTTACGGCCGTTGTACCACTTGACCTCGGCCTCGATGGGCCCGGCGCCGCCCTGCGAATCGTTATCCGGAAACACTGCGTCTCGTATCCGTAAAAGTGTGCGGCCCGACGGGATGCAGGGCCGGCATGGTCCATCCTCGCACCAGAGCGTCCCGATTGCTAGTCGAATCGCCGTGGATCGTAGGGTTCCAGCGCAATATCCGGGCGCCGGCCGGCCAGCAGCGCGGCCACCAGCGCGGCCGTGCGCGGGCCGGCCACCAGCCCCACATGGCCATGCCCGAAGGCCAGCACGATATCGCCCGAATTCCGCGCCGGGCCGATGCAGGGCAGGCCGTCCGGCATGCTGGGACGGTTGCCCATCCAGACCTTCACCCGCTCCGCCGGCAGGTCGCGCGGCAGGCCGGGGAAGCAGCGCAGCAGGTGGTCGCGCAGGATCTCGGCGCGCTTCCAGTTGGGCGCCGCGTCGAGCGCGGCGATCTCCACCTGCCCGGCGACGCGCAGCCCCGCGCGGGTCATGGTGATGGCCATCTTGCCGTCCGACGGCATCAGCGGAATGCGTGGCCCCGTCTCGGGATTCGCGATCACCGCGTGGTAGCCGCGCTCGGTCTGCAACGGCACGCGGCTGCCGGCGGCGGCGGCCAGCACCTTGGAATGGGCACCGGCGGCGATCACCGCCCGGTCGGCGGCGATCTCGCCGCCCTGCGTCGTCACCGCGCGCAGCCTTCCGCCCTCGACGCGGAAGCCGGTGGCGGCGCTGCGCGCGCGGCGCACCCCTTCCCGCTCGGCCAGCGCCACCAGCGCCGCCACATAGGCGCCGGGGTCGGCGCAGTGGCCACCCTGCTCGGCCAGGATGCCGAAAGTGTAGCGGCGGTCGAGGGTAGGCTCGCGCTGGCGCAGTTCCTCCTCCCCCACCTCGCGCCAGGCGAGGCCGACCTCGGCGCGGATGCGCCAGGCCATCGCCTCCGTCTCGAAGGCGGCGCGGCTGGGATAGATGTACATCAGCCCGGTGCGGTGGATCAGCTCCGGCACCCCGGCCTCCTCGGCCAGCGCCTGGTGCAGCGCGGGCGCGCCGTCGAGCAGCGGCTTCAGCGCCCGCGCGGTGCGCAGCACCTTGGCCTCGGTCCAGCCGGCCCAGAGGTAGCGCAGCAGCCAGGGCGCCACGCGCGGCAGGTAGCCCCAGCGGATGGCCAGCGGCCCCAGCGGATCGCGCAGGAAGCCCGGCACCTTCTTCCATGTCCCCGGCATGGCGGGCGGGATGACGGATTGCGGCGAGAGCCAGGCGCCGTTGCCATAGCTCGCCGCCTGCTCGCCGCCCGGCTCGCCAGGATCGATGAGGGTGACATCCCAGCCCTCACGCCGCAGCGCCAGCGCGGTGGCGGCGCCGACGATCCCGGCGCCGATGATCGCGGCATGGCCCCGCATGGCGCCGCTCACCGCGATTGCAGCGCGGCGTCGCGCCCGAGCAGCGAGACATGGGCGGAGACGACGCGCCAGCCTTCCGGCAGCCGCGCCATGATCTTGGTCTCCCGCCCGATCAGGCCAGTGCCGACGCGCTCGTATTCCAGATGGGTGGCGGCGAAATCCTGCCCGAAGGCGACGATGTGCACCGTCCGCTGCACACGCTGCGCATAGGCCTTCACCGAGGCGCGGAAGGCGCGGATGGCGTCGTGCCCGTAGAGGATCTCGCCGATGCCGAAGCGCACGGTGCGCGGATCGGCCCAGAAGATGCCGTCCAGGATTTCCGTGCGGTTGTTCATCAGCGCGTCCTCGTAGCGGTCGAACACCGCCCGGACTTCCGCAATCACCGCCGGATCGTCGATCTGCACGCGAGCACCCCTCCGCTGCCAGGAACCAGGAGGTGCAGCGTGCCGCAGCACGCGCGCGGGCGAAAGGGGGCCGGCCATAGGGCCGGCCCGGAATCGCCTCAGCCGGCGTCGGCCACGGCGCGCTTGGCCATCACCGTCACCAGGTTGGCGCGGTACTCGGCGCTGCCATGGATGTCGCTGTTCAGGTCGTTGGCCGGCTGGCGGATATTGGCCACGGCCTCGGGCGACCAGTTGGCGGCGAGCGCGGCTTCCATCTCCTTCTGGCGGAAGGCGCAGGAGGCGGCGCCGTTGACGCCGACGCCCACGCCCTTCGGCCCCTTGGCGACGAAGACGCCCGTCATCGAGTAGCGGCTGGCCGGGTTGCGCAGCTTGGCGTAGCCGGCCTTCTCGGGAATCGGGAAGGAGACGCCGATGAGCAGCTCGCCCGGCTCCATCGCCGTGGTGAACATGCCGACGAAGAAATCGTCGGCCGGGATCTGCCGGCGGTCGGTGATCAGGGTGGCGCCGAGGGCGAGCGCGGCGGCGGGGTAGTCGGCCGCCGGGTCGTTGTTGGCCAGGCTGCCGCCGATGGTGCCGCGGTTGCGCACCTGGGTGTCGCCGATCGTCGCCGCCATGCGCGCCAGCGCCGGGATCGCCGCCATGATCTGCGGGTCGGTCGCAACCTCGAAATGCTTGACCATCGCGCCGATGACGATGGCATCGCCCTCGCGCTTGATGCCGCGCAGCTCGGCGATGCCGGAGAGGTCGATCAGCGCCGTCGGCATGTTCAACCGGTGCTTGAGCGCCGGCAGCAGGGTCATGCCGCCGGAGATCGGCTTGGCATCCGGATCCTCGGCCAGCAGCTTCACCGCATCCGCGAGGCTGCTCGGCTTGTGGTAGGCGAAATCATACATCGCGAGGGGCTCCCTACTCGGCGGCGGCGGGCAGGGCCGCGCCGTCCTTGGCATGGATGATGGACCAGATCTTCAGCGGTGTCGCCGGCATCTCGACATGGGTCACGCCATAATCACGCAGCGCGTCCACCACCGCGTTGATGACGGCGGGCGGCGAGCCGATGGCGCCCACCTCGCCACAGCCCTTCACGCCGAGCGGGTTGTGCGTGCACAGCGTGGTGCTGGTGGAGACGCCGAAGGAGGGGATCTGCGTGGCGCGCGGCATGGCGTAGTCGTTGAAACTGGCGGAGAGCAGCTGGCCCTCGGCATCGTAGACCGTGTTCTCGATCAGCGCCTGGCCGATGCCCTGGGCCAGCCCGCCCTGGATCTGCCCTTCGACGATCATCGGGTTGATGACGCGCCCGACATCGTCGCAGGCGGTGAAGGCGACCACGGCCACCTCCCCCGTCTCCGGGTCGATCTCAACCTCGCAGATGTGGCAGCCGCCGGGATAGGTGAAGTTCTTCGGGTCGTAGAAGGCGGTCTCCTCCAGCCCGGGCTCGATCTCCTCGATCGGGTAGTTGTGCGGCACGTAGGCCGCCATGCTGATCTCGGCGAAGGCCTTGGCGCGGTCGGTGCCGGCGACGCGGAACTGGCCGTTGCTGAACTCGATATCCTCGACCGAGGCCTCCAGCAGGTGGGCGGCGATCTTCCTGCCCTTGGCGATGATCTTGTCCATCGCCTTGACCATGGCGCTGCCGCCGACGGCCAGGCTGCGCGAGCCGTAGGTACCCATGCCGAAGGGGATCTTGCCGGTATCCCCATGCACGATCTCGACCTGCGAGAGCGGCACGCCGAGCTGCTCCGAGACAAGCTGGGCGAAGGTGGTCTCATGCCCCTGCCCGTGGCTGTGCGTGCCGGTGAAGACCGAGACGCTGCCGGTGGGATGGACGCGGATATTGGCCACCTCGTACAACCCCGCCCGCGCGCCGAGCTGCCCCACCAGCTTGGAGGGCGCGATGCCGCAGGCCTCCAGATAAGTCGAGACGCCGATGCCGCGCAGCCTGCCGCGCGCCTTCGCCTCGGCGCGGCGGGCTTCGAAGCCGGCATAGTCGGCGCCGCGCAGCGCCTCGCGCAACGTCGCCTCGTAGTCGCCGCTGTCATATTGCAGGGCGACCGGCGTCTGGTACGGGAACTGGTCGGGTCGGATGAAGTTCTTCCGCCGGATCTCGATGCGGTCCATCCCCATCTCGCGCGCCGCGACGTCGACGAGGCGCTCCAGCAGGTAGGTCGTCTCGGGCCGCCCGGCGCCGCGATAGGCATCGACCGGCACGGTGGAGGTGAACACCGCCTTCACCTGCCCGTGGATGGCCGGGGTGGTGTAGACGCCGGCCAGCAGCGTGGCCGAGAGATAGGTCGGCACGGCGGGCGCGAAGGTGGAGAGGTAGGCGCCCATATTCGCCAGCGTCGAGACGCGCAGGCCGAGGAACTTCCCCTCCCGGTCCAGCGCCAGCTCGGCGGTGGTGACGTGGTCGCGCCCATGCGCGTCGGAGAGGAAGGCCTCGCTGCGCTCGCAGGTCCACTTCACCGGCCGCTTCAGCTGCGCCGCCGACCAGGTGACGATGGCCTCCTCGGCATAGTGGTAGATCTTGCTGCCGAAGCCGCCGCCCACATCGGGCGCCACCACCCGCAGCCGGTGCTCCGGCACCTTCAGCACGAAGGCGCCCATCAGCAGCCGGATGACATGCGGGTTCTGGCTGGTGGTGTAGAGGGTGTGCTCGCCGCTGTGCGGGTCGTAGTCGCCGATGGCCGCGCGCGGCTCCATGGCGTTCGGCACCAGCCGGTTGTTGGTGGTCTCGAAGCGGACCACCTTGTGCGCCGTGGCGAAGGCGGCGTCGGTCGCAGCGGCGTCGCCGATCTCCCAGTCGAAGCAGACATTGCCGGGCGCGTCGTCGTGCAGCAGGGGCGCGCCGGGCGCCAGCGCCGCCGCCATGTTGGAGAGCGCCGGCAGCGGCGTGTAGGAGACGGCGATGGCCTCCGCCGCGTCCCGCGCCTGGTTGCGGGTCTCGGCCACCACCACGGCCACCGGGTCGCCCACATGGCGCACCTTGCCGCTGGCGAGGACCGGGTGCATCGGCTCGGCCATCACCTGGCCGCCCTTGCCCGTCACCTGCCAGCCGCAGGGGATGCCGCCAAGCCCGGCCGCCTCGATGTCGGCCGCCGTGTAGACGGCCTGCACGCCCGGCATGGCGGCGGCCGCGGCGGTGTCGATGCCGTCGATCCGCGCATGCGCATAGGGGCTGCGGAGAATCCAGGCATGCAGCTGGCCGGGACGGTTGAGATCGTCCGTGTACTGCCCGCGGCCGGAGAGGAAGCGGAGATCCTCCCGGCGGCGGACACTGGCCCCGATCCCCTCGGAGGGGTGGGTGGTGACATTCATGGACTTCGCCTCCCTAAGGCGTGCGGAACGCTTCTGTCTCGCGCCGGCCTTATATGGCCGGTCGTCGTCGTCAGCGGCGGCTGCGCGCGGCCTAGCCGGCGCGCGCCAGCTCCGGCGTGCGGCCCTGCATCACATCGGCGGCGGCGGCGATCGCCTTGACGATGTTGTGGTAGCCGGTGCAACGGCAGATGTTGCCTTCCAGCCCCTCGCGGATCTCCTGCTCGGACAGGCCCTGCGGGTGCTTCTTCACCAGGTCGATGGCGCTCATCACCATGCCCGGCGTGCAGAAGCCGCATTGCAGGGCGTGATACTCGCGGAAGGCCTCCTGCATCGGGTGCAGCGTGCCATCGGCGGCGGCCAGCCCCTCGATGGTGGTGACCTGCGCGCCATCGGCCTGCACGGCCAGGATGGTGCAGGACTTCACGCTGTCCTCGCCCATCTGCACCACGCAGGCGCCGCACTGGCTGGTGTCGCAGCCGACATGCGTGCCCGTCAGGCGCAGCTTCTCGCGCAGCACTTCGACCAGAAGCGTGCGGGCTTCCACTTCAACGGTGTGGCTCTTGCCGTTCACGGTCAGCGTGACTTGCGGCATGCCGCGTCTCCCCCATGCAGACGGCGCCGCGCGACGCGGCGTCCCTGGGGGAAGGGTCATCCAAGCACGGGCAGCCCGTCAAGCGGGCGCATGTATCCTGGGCGTGACGTTTAGCACAGCACGACGCGATTGAGAAGCGTTCTCATCTCATGGCCAGGAAAAAGGGGGCCATGGCCCCCTTCCCCGCGCCTCAGGCCAGCGTGGCCGAGACGCCGCGGGCCAGCGGGTTCTTCTCCGCCGGCAGATCATGCAGGTGGCAGGCGGCCCATTGCCCCGGCGTGGTCTGCTGCAGCTTGGGCTCGTCGCTGCGGCAGCGGTCGAAGGCATAGGGGCAGCGGGTGTGGAAGCGGCAGCCCGTGGGCGGGTTGATCGGGCTCGGTACGTCGCCCGTCAGCACGATGCGCTCGCGCGCCGCGCCCGGCTCCGGCACCGGCACGGCGGAGAGCAGCGCCTCGGTGTAGGGGTGCTTCGGCGCCCCGAACAGCTCCCGCCGCGGCGCGATCTCGACGATCTTGCCGAGATACATCACCGCCACGCGGTGCGTCATGTGCTCGACGATGGCCAGGTCGTGGCTGATGAACAGCATCGCCAGGCCGAGCTCCTTCTGCAGGTCCTGCAGCAGGTTGACGATCTGCGCCTTCACCGAGACGTCGAGCGCCGAGACCGCCTCGTCGCAGACGATCAGGTCCGGCTCGCCGGCCAGGGCGCGGGCGATGCAGATGCGCTGCCGCTGCCCGCCCGAGAATTCATGCGGCCAGCGGTTCACGGCGTCGCGCGGCAGGCGCACCGTGTCCATCAGCTTCGCCACCCGCTCGTCGAGGTCGGCGCTGTTCTTGGCCAGGCCGAAATTGCGGATCGGCTCGGCCAGCAGGTCCTTCACCCGCATCCGCGGGTTGAGGCTGCTGAAGGGGTCCTGGAACACCACGCCGATGCGCCGGCGCAGCGGCCGCAGCTTGCCCGCGCTGAGGTCGTCGATGCGCTGGCCGTCCAGCACCACCTGCCCGGCCGTCGGCGGGAACAGCCGCAGCAGCGCCTTGCCGACGGTGGACTTGCCGCAGCCGGATTCGCCCACCAGCGAGAGCGTCTCGCCCTTGTCGATGTGGAAGGTCACGCCGTCCACGGCATAGACTTGGCCGGTGGTGCCGCCGAAGAAGCCGCCCTTGATGGGGAAGTGCTTCTTGAGGTCGTTCACCTCCAGCAGCGGGCGGGCGCCCCGGTGGGCGTTCGCCTGGGCCGCCGGGTGGGCGTTCGCGTGGGCGGGGTGGGTTCCCATGGTCATGCTCATGCGGCGACGGCCTCCTTCACCGCGTAGTGGCAGGCGGCGACATGGCGCGGCGCCTTCTCTTCCAGCGCCGGCGCCACCTCGCGGCAGAGATCGGTGGCGTACGGGCAGCGGCTGGCGAAGACGCAGCCCTGGATCTTCTGCTTCAGGCTGGGCACCAGGCCGGGGATCTCGGCCAGGCGCTCGGTGGTGCCATCGAGCGAGGAGCCGAGCTTGGGCACGGCGCCGAGCAGGCCCTGGGTGTAGGGGTGCTTGGGTGTGCGGAACAGGTCCTCGACCCGCGCCTCCTCCACCTTGCGGCCGGCGTACATGACGATGACACGCTCGGCCACCTCGGCCACCACGCCGAGATCGTGCGTGATCAGCACGATGGCGGCGCCGACGGTGCGCTTGAGGTCGCGCATCAGGTCGAGGATCTGCGCCTGGATCGTCACGTCGAGCGCGGTGGTCGGCTCGTCGGCGATCAGCAGCTTCGGATTGCAGGCGAGCGCGATGGCGATCATCACGCGCTGGCGCATGCCGCCCGAGAGCTGGTGCGGATATTCCTTCACCCGCTTGGCGGGCGCCGGGATGCCGACCAGCGTCAGCATCTCCACCGCCTTGGCCTCGGCCTGGGACTTGGAGAGCCCCTGATGCAGCCGCAGCGCCTCGCCGATCTGCTGGCCGATGGTCAGCACCGGGTTCAGCGAGGTCATCGGCTCCTGGAAGATCATGCTGATCTCGTTGCCGCGGATGGCGCGCATCTCGCGCTCCGACAGCTTCAGCAGATCCCGCCCCTCGAAGCGGATGGAGCCGGCGAGCTTGCCCGGCGGCTCGGGGATGAGCCGCAGGATGGACATGGAGGTGACGGACTTGCCGCAGCCGGACTCGCCCACGATGGCGACGGTCTCGCCCGCCTCCACCGAGAAGGAGAGCCCGTCGACGGCGCGGTTCACGCCGCCATCGGGGGTGCGGAAATGCGTCTGGAGGTTCTCGACTTCGAGCAGCGCCATGGCGTTACACCCGCTTCGCCGCGCGCGGATCGAGCGAATCCCGCAGGCCGTCGCCCAGCAGGTTCACCGCCAGCACGGTGATGGAAAGGAAGATGGCGGGGAAGAACACGATGTAGGGCTTCACCTGCCACAGCGCCCGGCCCTCGGCCATGATGTTCCCCCAGGAGGGGATGATGGGCGGCGTGCCCGCGCCGATGAAGGAGAGGATGGCCTCCGTGATCATGGCGCTGGCGCAGATATAGGTGGCCTGCACCGTCATCGGCGCCAGGGTGTTGGGCAGGATGTGGCGCCAGATGATGACCGGCGTGCGGGTGCCGCAGGCCACGGCCGCATCCACATAGGGCTGCTCGCGAAGCGAAAGCACCACGCCGCGCACCAGGCGCGAGACGCGCGGGATCTCGGCCACCGTGATGGCCAGGATGACGTTGCCGACCGAGCCGCGCGTCAGCGCCATCAGCGCGATGGCGAGCAGGATGGAGGGGATCGACATCAGCCCGTCCATGACGCGCATGATGATGCTGTCGGCCCAGCGGACGAAGCCGGAGACGAGGCCGATGAACAGGCCGATGACCGAGGCGAAGAAGGCCACGCCGAAGCCCACGATCAGCGAGACGCGGGTGCCGTAGAGCACGCGGGAATAGACGTCGCGCCCCAGCATGTCGGTGCCGAACCAATGGGCGGCCGAGGGGTCGCGCGTGCGCATGACCGGCGCCAGAGCGGTCGGGTCCTTCGTCCACAGGAAGGGGGCGAAGACGGCGACGCCGATCATCAGCAGCAGCAGTGCGCCGCCGAAGGCGATGGTGGGGTGGCGCATCAGGTAGCCGAGGAAGCCCTTGCGCGGCTGCTTCGGCTGCATGACGTCCGGCGTGGGCGCCGCCGCGGCGACGTCCCGACGCGACACGGCGCCCGGGGGCAGGATGGTGGTGCTCAATACCGGATCCTCGGGTCGAACAGGGTGTAGCTCAGGTCAATGAGGAGGTTGACCAGCACGTAGACGAAGCTGAACAGCAGGATCACGCCCTGGATCACCGGGTAGTCGCGGCGCAGGATGGCGTCCACCGTCAGCCGGCCGAGGCCGGGGATGGCGAAGACGCTCTCCGTCACCACCGCGCCGCCGATCAGCAGCGCGACGCCGATGCCGATGACCGTGACGATCGGCACGGCGGCGTTCTTCAGGGCATGCACGAACAGCATGGTGCCCTGCCCCGCGCCCTTGGCGCGCGCCGTGCGGATATAGTCCTGCTGCAGCACCTCGAGCATGGTGGCGCGGGTGATGCGGGCGATCAGCGCGATATAGACGCCGCCCAGCGCCACGGAGGGCAGCACGAGGTTGGACAGCCACGGCCCCAGCCCCTCCGCGAAGGGGGTGTAGCCCTGCACCGGGAACCAGTCCAGTTCCAGCGCGAAGTAGTAGGCCAGCAGGTAGCCCACCACGAAGACCGGCACCGAGAAGCCCAGCACGGCGAAGGCCATCACCGCGCGGTCGATCCAGGAGCCGGCCTTCCAGGCGGCGACCACGCCCATCGGCACGGCGATGCTGATGGCGAGGAACAGCGTCACCACCATCAGCGAGAGCGTCGGCTCGATGCGCTGGGCGATCATCCGCGTCACCGGCAGGTTGGTGAAGATGGAGACGCCGAGGTCGCCCCGCAGGATGCGGAACACCCACTCCCCGAACCGCACCAGGAAGGGGCGGTCGAGGCCGAGGCTGGCGCGGATCCGCTCCACATCGGCCGGCGTGGCCTGGTCACCCGCGATGACCGCCGCCGGATCGCCGGGGGCGATGTAGAGCAGGCTGAAGACAAACAGGGCCACGATCGCCATCACGGGGATCGTCGCCAGGACACGTCGGACGATGTAGGCGAACATGCTTTTCGATCAGCTCTTGGTGACGCCCCAGAAGAACGGGATCGGCGCCTTCACGACGCCGGACACGTTCTTCCGCCAGGCCTGGTAAGAGAGGAAGAAGCCGGTCGGGGCGTAGAGCCCGAAATCCATGGCTTCCTTGTTCAGCTTGTCGATCGCGGCCTTCTCCGCGGTCATGTCGGGGGCGGCGAACCACGCATCGCGCGCCGCCTCGATGGCTTCACTCTTCGGCCAGCCGAACCAGGCGCCATCGCCATTGGCGCGGATCGCCGTGTAGGCGGCCGGGTTGATGCAGTCGGCGCCGGCATGCCAGGTGTGGAAGATGTGCCAGCCACCCTGGCCGGGCGGGTTCTTCATGGCGCGGCGGCTGCCCACCGTGCCCCAGTCGGTGGCGACGAAATCGACATTCATGCCGATCCGCTTCAGCAGGTCGGCGCTGACATCGCCGAAGGCCTTGGTGATCGGCTGGTCCTGCGCCACCAGGATGGTGATGGGCTGGCCGTCATAGCCGGCCTCCTTCAGCAGCTTCTTGGCGCCCTCGTAGTCGCGCTTGCCCTTCAGGATGTCGCCGCCCACCTCGGTGTAGAGCGGCGTGCCGGGGGTGAAGAAGGAGGGCATGGACTTCCACAGCTCGGGGTTGTCGCCCACGAGCGCGCGCATGTAGTCCTCCTGGCTCAGCGCCATCATGACGGCGCGGCGGGCGCGCGGGTCGTTGAACGGCGCGTGCAGGTGGTTCATGCGGAAGCTGCCGACATTGCCCAGCGGATCGGCGATGTCGACATTGACGTTGCGGTTGCGCTTCAGCAGCGGCACCAGGTCGGCGATGGGGTTCTCCCACCAGTCCACCTCGCCATTCTGCAGCGCGGAGGAGGCGGTGGCCGGATCGGGCATGATGACCCACTCCACCTTGTCCACCATCACGCGCTTGCCGCCGGCCATCCAGTCGGCTGCCTCTTCGCGCGGCACATAGCCATCAAATTTGGCGAAGGATGCCTTGGCGCCCGGCACCCACTCGTCCTTCACGAAGCGGAAGGGGCCGGAGCCGACATACTCGGTGATCTGCTGGAACGGATCGGTCTTCGCGATGCGCTCGGGCATGACGAAGCTGCAGGGCGAGTTGTTCTTCGCCAGTGCCAGCAGCATCTTCGGGTAGGGCTGCTTCAGCGACCAGCGGAAGGTGCGGTCGTCCACCGCTACCAGTTCGTTCTGGATGGCGCGGATCATCTGCCCCATCGGGTCACGCACCGCCCAGCGGGCCATGCTCGCCACCGCGTCCTTGGCCAGCACCGGCTCGCCATCGTGGAACTTCAGGCCGGGGCGCAGCCTGAAGGTCCAGGTCAGACCGTCGGCCGAGACCTCCTCGCTCTCCACCATCTGGCGCTGCGGCTGCAGCTTGGAATCGAAGCCGTAGAGCGTGTCCCACACCAGCATGGCGGCGTTGCGGACGACATACTGCGTGCCCCAGATGGGGTCGAAATTGGCGAGATTCGCCTGCGGCACGAAGCGCAGCGTGCGCGCGCCCGCCCCCTGCGCCAGCGCCGGCGCGGCGAGGCCGCCGCCCAGCGCCGTGGCGCCGCCCGCCCCCGCCGCGAGCTTCAGGAAAGACCTGCGTTCCATCGTCATGATCCTTCGTCTTCCAGCATTTGGCCGTTCCGGCCGTTTGCCGGCCCGCCGACCCCCGGCCCTGTGCCCGGGAGATGCTGGCGGCGGGCCAGCATGTTTTGTGCCATCCGAGCCGGTGCCATCCAAGCCGGTGCCATCCGGGCCGGAACGCGCCGGTCCGGCGCGGCTAGGCCTTCTCGATGTTCCAGAACACGGTGGAGGGCGAGCGCTGCACGCCGCGAAGGGTCCGGCGCCAGGCGGAGGGCTGCCAGTAATAGCCGAGCGGGACGTAGGGGATGGTCTGCATCGCCCGCTCATTCAGCGCATCACCGATCCGCTTCGCCTCGGCCGGGTCGCCCGCGCGGAGCCACGCGGCGCGCAGCCGCTCGATCTCCGGATCGTCCGGCCAGCCGAACCATGCATCCTTTCCATTGGCACGGAGCATCAGATGGATCGGCGGAAGGTTCAAGGAGGTGCCGAGCGAGGTGGTGTGGAACACGCTCCAGCCCCCCTTCTCGACCGGCTCGCGGCTCGCGCGCCGTTGCACCAACGTCCCCCAATCCACTGAAACAAATTCGACATTCATGCCGAGCCGCCGCAGCAGGTCGGCGGTGACGAGCGACAGCGCGTTGATCTGCGGGTAATCGCCTGGCGCTAGCAGCACCACCTTCTCGCCGGCATAGCCGGCTTCCTTCATGGCGGCCTGCGCGCGCTCCAGGTTGCGCGTCTTGAGGACCTCGCTGCCCTGCTCGGTTTCCAGCGCCGAGCCGCAGGTGAACACGCCGGGGCACTCGCCCCAGGCCTCGGGCGCCTCGCCCGCCACGGCGCGCAGGTAGTCACGCTGGTCCACCGCCATGGCCACGGCGCGGCGGATGGCGGGATTGTCGAAGGGTGGGTGCAGGTGGTTCAGCCGCAGGCAGCCATAGGTGCCCTCGCTCAGCCGCTGCTCCACCACCACGTCACGGTTGCGCTTCAGGAGCGGCAGCAGGTCGTGCAGCGGATATTCCCAGTAATCCTGCTCGCCGGTCAGCATGGCGCTTGAGGCAACGGCCGGGTCGCTGATCACGGTCCATTCCACGCGGTCCAGCAGCGGCCGCTTGGCGCCGGCGAGCCCATCCGGCGCGTCGTCGCGCGGCACGTAGCCGGCGAACTTCTCCCACACCGATTTCTGCCCCGGGTTCCATTCATCCGCCAGGAAGCGATAGGGGCCGGAGCCGATCGCCTCGCGGATTTGGGTGAAGGCGTCCACCTGCCCCAACCGCTCGGGCATGATGAAGGCGGGGGACGGGCTCTTGCCCAGGGCGAGGGCAAGATACGGGAAGGGCTGCTTCAACCGGAAGCGCAGCCGCCGGTCGTCGAGCGCGGAGAGCTCGTCAAGCGACATCCACAGCACCTGGCCGAAGGCGTCGCGCCGCGCCCAGCGGGTGATGGAGGCGACGCAATCCTTCGCCCGCACCGCCTCGCCGTCGTGGAACTTCAGGCCGGGCCGCAGGGTGAAGGTCCAGCTACGCCCGTCATCCTCCACCACCCAGCCTTCCGCCATCTGCGGCCGCGGCTGGTTGCGGGAATCGACGGCGGTCAGGGTGTCATAGACCAGGTAGCCATGGTTCAGCGTCACCACGGCGGTGGTCCAGAACGGGTCCAGGCTGGTGAGGTTGGCCTGCGGCACCACGCGCAGCGTGCGCGCCGCCGCGCCCTGCGCCAGGCCGGGGCGCGCCAGCGCCACTCCCGCCAGGGCCGCACCGGCCCCCAGCATGTTTCTGCGAGACAGTTCCGTCATTGCCATCCCCCTCGGGTTTCGGGCGCGTGGCGCCCTCTCCTCCTGCGTGCTGGCAGCGCCGGCGCATGGCCGGCCGGGCGGATGGCGCAACGCCTCCGCCTCTCCCGCACGGGATCGGAGCGTCACCCCCGCCTGCCCGTGCTCTCCCCTTCGCGAGTGGAACAGGCGGCGGCGGCGGCTGCAAGCGCCCTTGCCGCGAAAAGGCCACAAAAACGCAAAAAGGCCCCGGTCGGGGCCTTTCCGGCGCAAAGCCAAATTGTGCTCAGGCGTTGCGCTGCACGTTCCAGAACATGGGCAGGCCCTTCAGCACACCCGTCAGGTTGCGGCGATAGGCCCAGGCCTGGAAATACTGGCCGCAGGGCAGATAGGGCACGTCCTGGAAGGCCTGGAGCTGGATGTCGCGCGCGATGGCCTTCTGCGCCTCGAGGTCGGGCGCCTCGAACCAGGCATTGCGCAGCTCCTCCAGCCGCGGCGCGGTGGGCCAGCCGAACCAGGCGGACTGGCCGTTGCCGCGCAGCGCCTGCTGCACGCCAGGGTTGAACATGTCCACCCCGGCCCAGAAGGTGAAGAACATGCTCCAGCCGCCCTTCTCCGGCGGCTCCTTGCTGGCGCGGCGCTGCACCACGCTGCCCCAGTCGGTCGAGACGAACTCGACGTTCAGCCCGCACTTCTTCAGCATGTCGTGGCCGACCTGCGCCAGCGCGTTGAGCGAGGGGAAGTCCGAGGCGGCGATCAGCACCACCTTCTCGCCCTTGTAGCCGGCGGCGGCGAGGTCGGCCTTCACCTTGTCGTAGTCGCGGCGGCTGGTCAGCACCTCCATGCCGGCATCGGTGGCCAGCGGCGTGTCCGGCGGGAAGACGCCCACCCCCTCGCGCCACAGGCTCTTGTCGGTGCCGATCACCGCCGTCATGAAATCGGCCTGGCTGACGGCGCCGAGCAGCGCGCGGCGGATGGCCGGGTTGTTGAAGGGCGGGTGCAGGTGGTTGAACCGCGCCATGCCCATCAGGCCCGTCGGGTCCTGAATTTCCAGGTTGACGTTGCGGTTGCGGCGCAGCAGCGCCTGCAGGTCGCCCGGCGGCTGCTCCCACCAATCCACCTCGCCGTTCTGCAGGGCGTTGGCGGCGGTCGCCGCATCCGGCATCACATGCCATTCGATGCGGTCGAAATTCACCTTCTTCGGGCCGGCCGTCCAGCTCACCGGGCCGTCGGCGCGCGGCACGTAGTCGGCGAATCGCTCATAGACGACGCGCGCGCCCGGCACCCGCTCATCCGGCTTGAAGCGGAACGGGCCGGAGCCGATCATCTCCTTCACCGCCGTGGTGGCGTCGGTCTTGGCCAGCCGCTCGGGCATCATGAAGCAGACCGGCGTGGAGGGCTTGCCCAGCGCCTCGAACAGCAGCGGGAAGGGCTGCTTCAGGCGGAACAGGATGGTCTTGTCGTCGGGGGCGGAGAGCTCGTCCACCACCGTCATCATCACTTGGCCCAGCGCGTCGCGCTTCGCCCAGCGCTGGATCGAGGCCACGCAGTCGCGCGCCCGCACCGGCTCGCCATCGTGGAATTTCAGCCCGTCGCGCAGCGTCATGGTGACGCGGCGGCCATTCTCCTCGACGACATGGCCCTGCACCATCTGCGGCTGCGGCTTGTAGTCCTCGTCGAAGCCGTACAGCGTGTCCCAGATCAGGTAGCTGTGGTTCCGCGTCACATAGGCGGTGGTGATGATCGGGTCGGCCACGGCCAGGTCGGCCTGGGGCACGAACTTCAGCACCCGCGCGGCGCTGCCGCCGGTTCCCTGCCCGATGGCGAAGCGCGGCAGCGCGGTGGCGGCGGCGAGGCCCGCGGTGGCGCCCAGCAAGTGGCGTCGATACATGTCTTTCGGTCTCCCCGGAGGGTTCGGCCCATCCTGTGCGCGAAGGGAAGCCGAGGCCCCGCTCCTGTGCAAGAGGCGATGTGCGGAAGCGGCGCCGCCGGCCAACTCTTGGCAGGCGGAGCGGGCCGGCCTATCCCGCGCCACATGCTTCCCGCCCTCACCCGACGCCTCCGGCAGGCCCGGTCCCGGCATGGCGCGCTGCTCGGGCAGGCGCTGCGCTTCGGCGTCGTCGGCGTCATCGGCTTCATCGTCGATACCGCCACGCTCTACCTAGCGCTGTGGCTGGGCGCCGGGCTGTATGGCGGGCGGGTGCTCTCCTACCTGGCGGCAGCCAGCGGCAACTGGGCGCTGAACCGCGCCTGGACCTTCCGCGCCGCCGGCCGCCCCGCCGGGCGCGCCGGCGCGGCGCGGCAATGGGCGCTGTTCCTGCTGGTGAACCTGGCGGGCTTCGTGGCGAATTACGGCACCTACGCCACCCTCGTGGCGCTGTGGCCGCTGGCCGCGGCGCATCCGGTGGTGGCGGTGGCTGCCGGGTCGCTCGCCGGCATGACGGGGAATTTCCTGTTGAGCCGCCGCTTCGTCTTCCGCGGCGCCTGAGCCGCCCCATCTGCGATGGGCTTTGCGGAAACGCCCCGATGTCCAGAGACGCCACCCTTCCCGCCGCCCCGGCGCCGCGCATCGCGGTTCTGGTGCCCTGCCACAACGAGGCCGTGGCGATCGGCGGCGTGGTGGCCGGCTTCCGCCGGACGCTGCCGCAGGCCTGCGTCTATGTCTATGACAACAATTCCAGCGACGCGACGCGGGAGGTGGCCCGCGCGGCGGGCGCGCAGGTCGGCAGCGAGACGCTGCAGGGCAAGGGGCATGTGGTGCGCCGCATGTTCGCCGACATCGAGGCCGACATCTATGTGCTGGTCGATGGCGACGGCACCTACGACCCCACCGCCGCGCCCGCCATGATCCGCCTGCTGCGCGAGCGGCAGCTCGACATGGTGACGGGGCTGCGCGTCAGCCACGAGACGGCGGCCTACCGGCCGGGCCACCAGCTCGGCAATCGGCTGCTCACCGGGCTGGTGGGGCTGGTCTTCGGCCGCCGCGTCAGCGACATGCTCTCCGGCTACCGGGTGTTCTCGCGCCGCTTCGTCAAATCCTTCCCCGCCCTGGCCACCGGCTTCGAGACGGAGACGGAGTTCACCGTCCACGCGCTGGAGCTGCGCATGCCGGTGGGCGAGATGGTAACGGCCTACGCCGCCCGGCCTGCCGGCTCGGCCTCCAAGCTGCGGACGCTGCGCGACGGCTGGCGCATCCTCGGCACCATCCTCGGCCTGCTGCAGCGGGAGCGGCCGCTGCCCTTCTTCGGCGGGCTGGGGGGGCTGCTCTTCCTGGCCTCGCTCGGCTTCTTCCTGCCGGTCTTCTCCACCTACCTGGAGAGCGGGCTGGTGCCGCGCCTGCCCACCTTCCTGGCCTCGGTGGCCTTCCTGCTGCTGTCCTTCCTCTTCCTGGCCGTCGGGCTGGTGCTGGAGACGGTGACGCGCGGGCGGCAGGAGGCCAAGCGGATCGCCTATCTCGCCATACCCGCGCCGCCGGCGCCGGAGAGCATGGCGCCGGCTGCAACTTCAGCTTTACAGTAAAATGAGGAATGAAACAGATGATGGATTGATGCGTGCCTCGCAGCGCGCATCACGGTAAGGTGCGTCCACTTGCGGCACACTGCCAAGCCGCGTTTTTTTATGTTGGAGTACCAGCCGGACATGTCCGCGCCCCAGCGCATTCGGCCAGAGTCGGCCGCCCAGGCGGATTCCGCCGACCAGACCGAGAGCCCCGCCTCCGGCCTTCCCGAAGGCTTCCGCCCCGCCGCCGGCGAGGACAGGCTGCCTGCCCTGCTCGGCTATGCGCTGGCGGTCGAATCCGGCACCGCGCCCTCCGCCGAGGCCGCCCCCGCCCGCCGCGCCGAGGCCGAGCGGCTGATGCAGGACTGGGCCTACCGCCACCTGCACAACCACCTGGAGCGGCTCCGCGCCGAGGCGGCGCGCGAAGCGCTGGCCGGGCAGCGGCCGCCGCCAGGCTTCCTGACCCTGGTGGCCGCGGTGCTGGCGGGGCTGCTGCTGTTCGCCGCGCTGGCCTGGGTGGCCCTGGCCTTCGGCCTGCACCTTCCCGCGCTGCCCTTCCCGCAGGGGCAGGGCTGAGCGCCATGGCCCTCGCCCCCCGCCCCGGCGCCGCCCCGGTCACGCCGCTCTCGCGCGCCATCGCCGCCTGCCGCAAGGAATTCATCGCCGTCGGCCTGTTCAGCGGCATGGTGAACCTGCTGCAGCTGACCGTCTCCATCTACATGATGCAGGTGTTCGACCGGGTGCTGGCCACCCGCAGCATCGACACCCTGCTGTTCCTCAGCCTCATCGCCATCCTGGCCCTGCTGCTGCTGGCGCTGCTGGAGGCGGTGCGCAGCCGCATCATGCAGCGCAGCGCCGCCTGGATCGAGGCCCGCGTGGCGCCGGAGGGCTTCGAGCGCGCGCTGGAATCCCAGCTCCGCGGCCGCCCCTACCGCATGGAGGCGCTGCGCGACCTGGGCTTCTGCCGCTCCTGGCTCGGCTCGCCCGGGGCGCTGGCGCTCTATGACGTGCCGTGGGTGCCGATCTACCTGGCCGCCATCTTCATGCTGCACCCGGTGATGGGCTTCATCGCCCTCGGCGGCGCGGTGCTGCTGTTCATCCTGACCCTGGTGAACGAGCTGACCACCTCCGCCCTGCTGCGCGAGGCCAACACCGCCAGCATGGCCGGCCAGCGCCGCGCCGACGCGATCGCCCGCAACGCCGAGGTGATCGACAGCATGGGCATGACCTCCTCGGTGATGCGCCGCTGGCGCCAGGCCGTGGCGGACACCGTGGTGCCGCAGGAGAAGGCGGCCGACCGCGCCGCCGTGCTGCTCTCGGCCACCAAGTTCTTCCGCCTCGCCGTGCAGCTCGCCATCCTCGGCGTCGGCGCCTATCTCGTGCTGCAGCAGCAGCTCACCTCGGGCGCCTCGATCGCCGGCTCGATCATCATGGGCCGCGCGCTCGCGCCGGTGGAGCAGCTGATCGGCGGCTGGAAGGGGCTGGTGCAGGCGCGCCAGGCGCTGAAGCGCCTCTCCGCCTTCCTGGCCCTGCCGCGCATCCGCCCGCCCGGTCTGCCGCTGCCCGAGCCGGTCGGCCGCCTCTCGGTCGAGCGCGTCTCCTACGGCATGCCGGGCATGGCGGTGGCCATCATCAAGGGCGTCAACTTCGCGCTCCAGCCGGGCGAGAGCCTGGCCGTGATCGGCCCCTCCGCCGCCGGCAAGACCACGCTGATCCGCCTGCTGATCGGCACGCTGCAGCCCAATGCCGGCAATGTCCGGCTCGACGGCGCCGATGTCTACACCTGGCAGCGCGAGGATTTCGGCCGCCATGTCGGCTACCTGCCGCAGGATGTGGAGCTGTTCGACGGCTCGGTGCTGAGCAACATCGCCCGCATGGGCGACGCCACGCCCGACGCGGTGTTCGAGGCCGCCAAGATGGCCGGCTGCCACGAGATGATCCTGCGCCTGCCGGCCGGCTACGACACCGAGATTGGCGAGGGCGGCCAGCATCTCTCGGGCGGCCAGCGGCAGATGATCGGCCTCGCTCGCGCGCTGTTCGGCCGGCCCAAGCTGGTGGTGCTGGACGAGCCCAACTCCAACCTCGACGGCGATTCCGAGGCCGCCCTGCAGCGCGCGCTCGATGCGCTGAAGGCCCAGGGCACCACGGTGGTGCTGGTCTCCCACCGCCCGGCCCTGGTGCAGGGCGTGGACAAGGTGCTGCTGCTGAAGGACGGCGCCGTGGAGATGTTCGGCCCCCGCGCCGAGGTGCTGAAGCGCCTGATGGCGCCGCCCCGCCCGGCCGAGGTGGCCGCCCCCCCGGCCCAGCCCCGGCTGGCCAACACCAACAGCGGAGGCGCGGCATGAGCGTCACCACCCTTCCTCCGGGCGGCGAGCTGCAGAAGGCCGGCCCCAGCACCCTTCCCCCCGTCGCCCCCGACCTGACCCTGGACGCGCCGCGCCCGCGCACCCGCGGCACGATGCTGTTCGGGCTGGCGGCCACCGTGCTGTTCGTCGGCGGCTTCACCGCCTGGTCGGTGACGGCGCCGCTGGCCGAGGCGGCGATCGCCCCCGGCGAGATCCGCAGCGAGGGCAACCGCCGCACCGTGCAGCACCTCGAGGGCGGCATCGTGCGCGAGATCCTGGCGCGGGACGGCGACAAGGTGAAGGCCGGCCAGGTGCTGATGCGGCTGGACGAGGTCCAGTCCGGCAGCGGGCTGGAGGCGCTGCGCGCCCAGCGCTGGGCCCTGCTGGCGCAGGATGCGCGGCTCCGCGCCGAGGCCGCCGGCGCGCCCGACATCACCTTCCCCCCGGACCTGTCCGGCAGCTCCGACCCGCGCGTGCTGGAGGCGATGACCGGGCAGCGCACCCTGTTCTCCGCCCGCCGGGCGCATCTGAACAGCCAGCTCCAGGTGCTGGAGGCACGGATCTCCCAGCACGAGGCGACCGCCACCTCCGCCCAGGGGCAGATCGCCAGCCAGCGGCGCCAGCTCGCGCTGATCCGGCGCGAGGAGCAGGACGTGCAGACCCTGGTGCGCCAGGGGCTGGAGCGGATGCCGCGCCTGCTGGCGCTGCAGCGCAACGTCGCCTCGCTGGAAGGCAACATGGTCGACCTGATGGGCCAGGTGGAGCGCGCCAACGCCTCGGTCGATGAGGCGCGCAACCAGATCCGCCAGACCCGCGACCAGATCATGGCCGAGATATCCGCCGAGGCGCGCGAGACGCGCAACCGCCTGAACGAGACGGAGGAGAAGCTGCGCGCCGCCCGCGACGTGGCGCAGCGGCGCGAGATCGTCGCGCCGGAGGACGGCACCATCGTCGGCAGCCGCTTCTTCAACCTCGGCGCCGTGGTGCGCGCCGGCGAGCCGGTGATGGAGATCGTCCCCGCCGAGGACCGGCTGGTGGCCGAGGTGCGCCTCTCCCCCACCGACATCGACGTGGTCTATCCCGGGCTGCATTCCGAGGTGCGGCTGCCGGCCTTCAAGCAGCGCCTGGTGCCCTACCTGCATGGCGAGGTGACCTATGTCGCCGAGGATGTCACCCTGGACGAACGCACCCGCATGAGCCATTACCGGGTGCAGATCGCCATCGAGCCGGATCAGCTGGCCCGGCTGGAGAATGTGGCGCTGCGGCCCGGCATGCCGGTCGAGGCGCAGATCCAGACCGGGAGCCGCAGCTTCTTCCGCTACATGATGCAGCCGGTGCTCGACAGCTTCCACCGCGCCTTCCGCGAACAGTAAGCCCAGACTCGCAGGAGTATTCCACCCGATGTCCGACAAGCCCGTCCTGTTCGCCGATGGCGTTCTCGAGGCCAGCGTCAACTACGGCGTGACCCGCATCACCCTGGCGCAGACGGGCTCCGACGGGAAGCCGGTGCCCTGCGGGCAGCTGATGATCCCGGTGGTGCAGCTGCCGGCCTTCGCCAACAGCGTGGTGGCGCTGCTGAAGCAGATCGACGCCAAGGTGAAGCAGGCGCAGCAGCAGGCGGCGCCCGCCGAGCCCGCCGCGCCGGAGCCGCAGGCGGTGCCGGGCTCCTTCCGCTTCTCCGGCTGAGCGCCGGCGCGGCCATGCGGCGCGTGCGGCCGGCGCTGCTGGCGTGCCTCCTGGCGGCCGCCCTCCCCGGCGGTGTGGCGGCGCAGGCGGCGCGGGACTGGGCGGCAGCCTCCCGCCCCGCCGCCGGGCCGCCACGCATCGCCGGCGGCTACGGGCTGGGCTGCATCGCCGGCGCCGTGGCGCTGCCGGCCGATGGGCCGGGCTGGCAGGTGGTGCGGCTCTCCCGCAACCGCTTCTGGGGCCACCCTGACCTCATCGCCTATCTCCGCGGGCTGGGGGCACGCGCCCAGGCCGCCGGGCTGCCGCCCTTCTGGGTCGGCGATCTCGGCCAGCCGCGCGGCGGCCCCATGCCCTGGGGCCATGCCAGCCACCAGATCGGGCTCGACGCCGATATCTGGCTCGACCTGCGGCCCAAGCCCGCCCTGCCCCCCGCCGCCCGCGAGCGGATCGAGGTGCCCTCGGTGGTGCGGGAGGACGGGATGCGCGTGGACCCCGCGCGCTTCACGCCGGCGCATGCGCTGCTGATCCGCCTCGCCGCGGAGCACCCGGCGGTGGACCGCATCTTCGTCAACCCGGCGATCAAGCAGGCGCTGTGCGAGGCCATGCCGGGCGCCGCCTGGCTGCGCCGCGTGCGGCCCTGGCGGGGTCATGATTCACACTTCCACATCCGGCTGCATTGCCCGGAAGGCCAGCCGGGCTGCCAGCCCCAGGCGCCGGTGCCGCCCGGCGACGGATGCGATTCCAGCCTGGCCTGGTGGTTCACGCCCGAGGCCCGCCAGCCCGCGCCGCGCCCCGGCAAGCCGGCGCCGCCACCCGCGCTGCCGGCCGCCTGCACCGGCATCCTGGCTGCGCCTTAAGCTTTACAATCAATGGTTTGTGGTGCTTTTTTGATCCTGCCTCCCGGCAGGATCCGCGGCCTTGCCGGCAGCCTTGTCGCCGGCAGCCTGTCAGCAGCCGCGCAGGCGCAGGGCCAGCACCGGATCATCCGTGGCCATCGCATCCACGCCCAGGGCCAGGGCGCGCTCGATGCTGGCGGCATGGTTGGCGCCCCACACCCCCACCTTCAGCCCGGCCGCGCGCAGCTTGCGCATCAGCCCGTCATCGAGCGCGGCGACATGCGTCTCCACCATGTCGAACCCGTAGGCGCGGGCGACGCCGGTCACGCCCTCGGCGCCGATCTGCCGCAGCAGGGCCGGCTCGAACAGCCAGATGACTCCCGCGAGCCCGCCAGCCTGCATCGCCGCCGCCGCCAGCGTCGCCTCGAAGGCGATGATGCGGCTCTGCGGGCGGATGCCGGCGGCATCCAGAACAGCGAGGGTGCGGGGCAGCAGGGCCGGGTCCGGCGCCACGCCGGGAGCCGTCTTCAGCTCCACCTGGAGTTGCATCGGACGGTCCCGGAACAGCGCCGCCACATCGGCCAGCAACGGCACGCGGGCACCCCCCGCCCCGGCCCCGCGCAGCCGCGTCGCGGCCAGATCCGCCGCCGGGCGCGCCGCCACGGGGCCGTCGCCCTCCGTGGTGCGGTTCAGCGTCGCGTCGTGGATCACCACCGGCACGCCGTCGGCCGAGAGGTGCACGTCGCACTCCGCCTGCTCCACAGCCAGGGAGAGGGTGTTGCGGAAGGCTTCGAGGCTGTTCTCGGGCCAGAGGAAGGCGCCGCCGCGATGGCTGACGATGGCGGTGCCGGCGCCGGCCGGAGCGGCCGTTCGGGGGGCGGGTTCGGTCATGGCCACGCTTCTCTGCCGCAGCATGGCTTCTGGCGCAACGGTGTGCAGCCTTGTATCATTGGTTGAAGCTCTCCGGGAGGTCGTGACATGCCCCTGCTGTTGGTTGCCCACGATCAGTCGCCCGATGGCGCCCTCGCGCTGGAGGACGCCGTATGGCAACTGGCGGAGTCGCACCTCGCCCTTCCTGGCTCGCTCCTGGTGGAAAGCGCGGTTTCGGCGCGCTACCTGGTGGAGCATCTGAAGGGTGCGATGCGCCGGGCGGGCCTGGATGGCGCCCTGCTCGTCGCGCCGGTCACCAGCGCCAACTGGGATGGCCTCTCAGCGGAGGCCGGCGAGTGGCTGCGCACCAGGCTGGCTTGAAGCCGCGCTCGGCCGGGCCGGCCATGCTCGCGCGCCGCGCCCCGCGCCGCCGTTCGTTCCGCCCCGCGATGGCCGCGCTGGGCCTGGCGCTTTCCCTCTGCACGCCCGCCCTGTGCACGCCCCCGTTGGCGGCCGAACCGCAGGAGACCATCACCCTGAAGGTGGTGGGCGGCCTGGCCGGCGTGTCGCAGTACACCCGGTACGAGGAGCCGTTCTGGCGCCACCGCGTCACGGAACTGACCAAGGGCCGCGTCACGGCCGAGATCACACCGTTCGACCGCGCCGGCTTCCGCGCCGAGGAGGTGCTGCCGCTGATGCGGCTCGGCGTCGTTCCCTTCGGCACCGCGCTCGTCGCCGTCGTCTCCAGCGAGGAGCCGGAGTTCAACGCGGTCGACCTGCCGGCGCTCAACCCGGATATCGGCCGGCTGCGCGAGACGGTGCGCCTCTACCGCCCGCACCTGCGCGACATCCTGCAGGAGCGCTACGGGGTCGAGCTGCTCTCGATCTACACCTACCCCGCGCAGGTCACCTGGTGCACGCGGCCCTTCAACGGCCTCAGCGATCTCTCCGGGCGGCGGGTGCGGACCTCCTCGGTGGGGCAGGCGGAGATGTTCGAGGCGCTCGGCGCCACCTCCGTGGTGATTCCCTTCGCTGACACCGTGGCGGCGCTGCGGGCGGGCGTCGTGGAATGCGCCGTCACCGGCACCCTCTCCGGCTACACCGTCGGGCTGCACGAGGTGACGAGCCATGTGCACAGCATGGCGCTGACCTGGGGCGTCTCGATGTTCGGCGCCAACAAGGCAACCTGGGACTCGCTGCCGGCCGATCTGCGGGAGACCATCCGGCAGGGGCTGGCGGAGCTGGAGACCTCCATCTGGGACGCCGCCGCGCAGCAGACGGGCGAGGGCCTCGACTGCAGCGCCGGCCGGCCCGGCTGCACCACCGGGCGGCCCGGCCGCATGACGGTGGTGCCGGTGACGCCGGCCGACCAGCAGCGCCGCCGCCAGCTGCTGATCGAGACGGTGCTGCCCCGCTGGATCGACCGCTGCGGCGAAAGCTGCTCCAGTGCCTGGAATACCTATCTGGGGCCCTCGCTGGGCATCCTGACCCGGCCCGACTGACATGCTGCAATTCCGACGGATCCGGCTGGCCATTCTGCTGGCCGCGGTTGCCCTGCTGCTTGCGCAGTGGTTCGCCACGGCCATGCTGATCGGCCGCTCCCGCGAGGCGGCCATCGGCGTGGCCAGCGACACCGTCCAGCGCGTGGCGCGCGCCGTCGAGGCCTCGCTGAACCGCAACTTCGTGCAGGTGGATGCGGTGCTGGCGGGGCTGCCCGCCATCATCACGCCGCTCGCCACGAATGGCGGCCTGGACAGCGCCCTGCTCGACCGCATCCTGCGCGAGCTGAACAACCAGAACTTCACCTTCCGCGACATCCTGCTGGTGCGGCCGGACGGGGTGCCGCTGGCCACCGGCCTCGCCGTCTCGCGCCGCCGCCCGCTGCCGCTGGCGCTGGACAAGAGCTTCTTCGAAAGCGCGCCGCGCCCGGGCGCCGTGCTGATCGGCGGGCCGTTCCGCAACCCCGCCACCGGGGAGTGGTCGCTCTTCATGGCGCGCCGGGTCGCGCTGCCGGGCCATGGGCTGCTGCTGGCCGTGGCGGAGATGCCGGTGCCGGTGCTCGGCACGCTGCTGGCGGTGGGCGGCGAAGGGGCGGGGCTGCGCATCACGCTGGAGCGCGACGACGGCACGCTGCTGGCCAGCCTGCCGCATGATGAGACGCGCATCGGCACGCGGCTCAGCCCTGGCGCGGCGCAGAGGCTGCAGGAAGCCACCGGCACCGCGGCCACCGAGATGAACAGCCGCTTCGAAAATGGGCGCGTCATCTCGGCGGTGCGGCCGCTGCTCTACCCTGCCCTGTCGCTCTCGGCGAGCATGAAGCTCTCCGCCGCCCTGGCCGAGTGGGAGAAGGAACGCTTCCGCGCGATGGTGATCTCCCTCGGCTTCGCCGCCCTGGTGGCGGCGCTGGGGGGCGCGCTGGCGATGGCGATGCGGCAGCGCGAGAAGGTGGAGGCCGAGCGCATCCGCTGGCGCGCCACGCTGGAGAATGCGCTGGACTCCATGACGGACGGCTTCGTCATGTGGGACGCGAACGACCGGCTCATCGCCTGCAATGCGCGCTACAAGGATTTCTACCGCGTCAGCGCGCCCTTCATCGAGCCCGGCGCGCATTTCGAGGACATCATGCGGGAGGGCTTCCTGCGCGGCCAGTACCCGCAGGCGGGCGACGACCTGCAGGCCTTCCTGGCCGAGATGCGGCGCTGGCACCGCGGCAACAACCCGCCGATGGAGCGGCTGCTGCCCGACGGGCGCTGGGTGCTGATCACCGAGCGGGCGACGCCGGGCGGCGGCACGGTGGGCATCCGCACCGACATCACCGAGCTGAAGCAGGCGATGGAGGAGCTGGCCACCGCGCGCGACGCCGCCGCCGCCGCCGGCGAGGCCAAGAGCCAGTTCCTGGCGCGGATGAGCCATGAGCTGCGCACGCCGCTGAACGGCATCCTGGGCTTCGCCCAGGTGCTGCTGAACGACCCGCGCCTGGCCGCCGACCAGCGCGACCAGCTGCGCACCCTGCACGAGGCCGCGCGCCACCTGCTGGAGCTGGTGAACGGGCTGCTCGACCTTTCCAAGATCGCCGCCGGCCGGCTGGAGCTGCACCCCGCCCCCACCGAGCTGATGCCGCTGCTGGAGCGCAGCGCGGCGCTGCTGACGCCGGAGGTGCAGCGGAAATCGCTGCGCTTCGCGCTGGAGCTGGCGCCGGGCACGCCCGCCAGCGTGCTGGTGGACGCCATGCGGCTGCGCCAGCTGATCCTGAACCTGCTTTCCAACGCGGTGAAGTTCACGCCCTCCGGCGGCCGGGTGACGCTGCGGGCGCGGTCCCTCCCCGGCGCGGACGGCATCCGCCTCGAGGTGGAGGATACCGGCCCCGGCGTGCCGCCCGAGCAGCAGCACCTGCTGTTCCGCGATTTCGTGCAACTCGCCAGCCCCGGCGCGCAGACGCCGGAAGGCGGCGTCGGCACCGGGCTGGGGCTGGCGATCGCGGCGCAGCTGGCGGAGCTGATGGGCGGCCGCATCGGCTGCGACAGCCCGCCGGGCCAGGGCGCCACCTTCTGGGTGGAGTTGCCGCTGCCCACCGCCCTGCCCGCGCCCGCCCACTCTCCGCCCGGCAATGCCGGGCCGGCGCCGGCCGAGTCCGACACCGCCAGCCGGATGCCGCTGCAGGTGCTGGTGGCGGACGACGTGCCGGCCAACCGGCTGGTGGCCCGCGCCATGCTCACCAGTGCCGGGCACCACGTCACCTGCGTCGAGGATGGCGCGGTGGCGCTGTCGGCCGTGCAGCAGGGCGAGTTCGACCTAGTGCTGATGGACCTGCAGATGCCGGTGATGGACGGGCTGGAGGCCACCCGCCGCATCCGCGCCCTGCCGCCGCCGCGCGGCCGCGTGCCGGTGATCGCCGTCACCGCCTCGGCCATGCCGGAGCAGGTGGAGGCCTGCCGCGCCGCCGGCATGGATGGCCATCTGGCCAAGCCGATCGACCGCGAGACGCTGCTGCGCCTGGTGCAGCAATACGCCGACGACCGGCGCACCCGCCCCGGCGCCACGCCGCAGTCGGACGGGGCGCTGGAGCAGGCCGTGCTGGTCGACACCTCCGCCTGCGCCGCACTGGCCGCGGATCTCGGCCCGGCGGCGAGCGCCGTGCTGTGGGAGTTCGTGGCCGAGCTGGGGCGCGGCCAGGAAAGCGTGGCGACGCTGCTGCATACGCTGGACGTGAGCGAGATCCGCCCCACCGCGCACCGCCTGCTGGGCGTTGCCCGCACCATCGGGGCGCGGCGCCTGTCGCGGGCGCTGGAGGATCTGCAGCGCACCGTGGCGCAGTCCGGTTCCCTCAACGAGCCGCTGGCCCGGGTGCAGGCCACGCTGGACGCCACGGTGCCGGCGCTGCGCGGCTGGGTGACCCAGCAATTCGGCCACCCCATGGTCGAGCCCGCCGCGGAGGGCTGAGCCCTCCGCCGGCGGCGGCGTTCAGCCCAGGGTGGCCAGGCGCTCCCCGAGCAGGGCGAAGAAGGCGTCGGCGTCCAGCCGCTCCAGCAGCCGGGCATTGGGCGGGGCCGGGCCGCGCTGCCAGCGGTCGATGCGGGTGCGGCCACGGTCCGGCCCTTCCAGCACCACGGCGGCGGAGACGGGGCGGTGCGTGAACAGCGCCGGCGCCACCAGCCAGGCCACGGCGCAGGGGTCGTGCAGCGGCGCGCCGCGCCCGTCGAACCGGCGGGAGGGCGGCAGGGCGGCGAGGATGTCGGCCGCCGCCCGCAGGCAGCGGCCGCCGCCGCAGGCGCGCAGCGCGGCGGCGCGCGCCGGCGTCACCAGCGCCTGGGCGGTGAGGTCCAGCGTGGCCAGCGTGACGGGCCGGCCGCAGCCGAGCAGCATGGCCAGCGCCTCGGGGTCCATGGCGGCGTTGAACTCGGCGGCGGGGGTCCAGTTCCCCTCGCCCACCGCGCCGGTCATCAGCACGATCTCCGCCACCCGCCCGGCCAGCGCCGGCTCGGTGGCCAGGGCCAGCGCCAGGTTGGTGGCCGGCCCCAGCCCCACCAGCGTGACGCTCTCCGGCGGCGCCGCGCGCAGCCTCTCGCGCAGCACGTCGGCGGCGAGGCCGGGGGCGGCGGCCGGCCCCTCGGGCAGCACCACGCCGCCCAGCCCGTCCTCGCCATGCACCTGGGTCTCCGAGCGGAAGGCGCCGACCAGGGGGCGGTCGGCGCCGCCCACCACCGGCACGGCGCTTCCCCGCGCACCGGCCAGCCCCAGCACGGCGCGGGCGTTGGGCAGGGTCTTCTCCAGCCCCACATTGCCGCCCGCCACGGTGACGAGCCGCAGGTCGATTTCCGGCGACGCAAGCGCCAGCCAGAGCGCGATGGCGTCATCCGTGCCGGGGTCACAATCCAGCAGGATGGTGCGCGGTGCGGCGGTCATGCGGGCAGCTCCGTCTCGACGATGCTGGCCAGGAAGGCGGCACCGGCGGCCAGGGCATCGTCGTTGAAGTCGAAATGCGGGTTGTGGTGGTAGCCCTCGGGGTGGGCGGGCGCGCCGGTGCCGAGCCAGGCATAGGCGCCGGGCCGGACCTCCAGCATGGCGGAGAAATCCTCGCCGGCGGTGATGGCGGGGTAGTCGTCCAGCGCGGCGGCCGCGCCCACCGTGGCGATGGCGGCGTGGTGCATCAGCGCCGCCTGCGCCGGATGGTTCACCGTCGGGCCCAGGCGGCGGGTGTAGGCATACGCCACCGCCACCCCGTGCGTGGCCGCCATGCCGCGCGCGATGCCGCCGATGCGGCGCTCCAGCAGCTCGCGGTTGGCGGCAGTGAGGGCGCGGGCAGTGCCGCGCAGGCGCACCTCGGCCGGGATGACGTTCGGCGCCTCCGGATGGCCCGCCGCCATGTGGCCGACGCTGACCACCCCCACCCCCATCGGGTCCAGCTCGCGCGCCACGATGGAATGCAGGGCGGCGACGAACTGCGCCGCCGCCAGCGTGGCGTCGGTGCCCAGATGCGGCTTGGCGCCGTGGGTGCCACGGCCACGGAACACGGCCTCCCAGGTGTCGGAGGAGGCCAGCACCGGCCCCTTCGGCACGGCGACATGGCCGAGTGGCAGGCCCGGCAGGTTGTGCAGCGCATAGACCGCGTCGGCCGGGAAGCGCGTGAACAGCCCCTCCGCCACCATGCGCTGGCCGCCGCCCCGCGATTCCTCGGCCGGCTGGAACACCAGGTGCACCGTGCCGGCGAAGCGGTGCCGGTTGGCCGCCAGCCACTTCGCGGCGCCGAGCAGCATGGCGGTATGGCCGTCATGGCCGCAGGCGTGCATGCGGCCGGGCACGGTGGATGCGTAGGGCGCCCCGGTGGCCTCGGTCATGGCCAGCGCGTCCATGTCGGCCCGCAGCGCGATGGCGCGGTTGCCGCCCCTGCCGCCCTCCGCGCCGCCACCCTGGCCACGCAGCGTGCCGACCACGCCGGTGCCGGCCAGCCCTTCCGCCGTCTCGATGCCGGCGGCGCGCAGCTCGGCGGCGACGAAGGCGGCGGTGCGGTGCTCCTCGAAGCCCAGCTCCGGATGGGCGTGCAGGTCGCGGCGCCAGGCGGTCATGGCGGGGGCGAGCGGGGCGAGGTCCTCGGGCGTGGGCATGCGGCTCCTGCGGGCTGCGGCGGAATGGGCCGGCCACCATGCCACCGGCCGCCGCGCCCGGCCACACCGCCCCCCCCGGCATTGCTCCGGAGAGGGGAATGCGGCAAGCAAGCGGTTTCGGCCGATGGGGTGCCCTCGCCGCCGACTCTCTCATATGATAAGATGACGTCCTGGCCGGAACGGCCGGAGGAGGAGGCCATCATCATGGACGGACGCAGCGAGGCTGAAGCCACGCCTGGGATCGAGCTGGCACCGCTCTCGCCGCCGGCCAACCTGACGGCGGAGCTCGTCCGCCGGCTGGCCGCCGAGATCCGGGCCGGGCGGCTGCGCCCCGGCGACCGCCTCCCCACCGAACAGGCGCTGATGCGGCAGGCCGGCGTCTCCCGCACCGTGGTGCGCGAGGCCGTGGCCGCGCTGCGCGCCGAGGGGCTGGTCCTGACGCGCCAGGGCGTCGGCGCCTTCGTGGCTGACCCGGCGGCGCGCGGCCAGGTCCGCATCGATCCGGGCGAGATGCGCTCTCTCAACGACGTGCTGCAAGTCATTGAACTGCGTATCGCCATTGAGACCGAGGCGGCCGGGCTGGCGGCCGAGAGGCGCGATCCGGCGGCGCTGGAGCGCATTACCCAGGCCGCCGCCGTGTTCGACCGGGCGGTGGATGCGGGCGAGAGCGCGGTGACGCAGGATCTGGAGTTCCACCGCGCCATCTTCGCCGCCACGGGCAACAGCTTCTTCCCGCGCTTCCTGGAGTTCCTGGGGCCGATGCTGATCCCGCGCCAGACGGTGCGGCCCTATATGGAGGAGCCCTCGGCGCGCACCGCCTATCTGGTGCGGGTGCGGGAGGAGCATGCGCGAATCGCCGCCGCCATCGCCGCCGGCCAGGCGGCTGCCGCGCGTTCCGCCATGCGCCGCCACCTGACGGCAAGCCGCGACCGCTACGCCCGCCTGGCGGGACAGCTCGCCTTGTCCGAACGTGGCTGAGGGCATGCGCCCCGTCAGCAGCATGCGGGCAGGAAAGCTTGAGGAACAACGCGAAAGGCGGCCTTTCTGAGACCGCTGCGGAAGATCCGGGAAGGACTTCAGGAAGAAGAACACTTCCTGCCCCGCCTCCGCCCGGCTCCGCCACGCCGACGTCAGTGCCGCCACGCCAACCTGCACCTCAGCCATCGGAACCAAGTGGCGGAAAATACGGCATTCGCTTGTTGACCAACGTATTGGAACCTTCGTAGAACACCCGAATGGTTGCCGCTTTGTTCGCGACACTGTTCTGGCTGCAGGGAGCCCTCCAATGCTGACGCGCAAGCAACACGAGTTGCTGATGTTCATCGACCGGCACCTGCGCAGCACCGGCTTCTCGCCCTCCTTCGAGGAGATGAAGGACGCGCTGAAGCTGCGCTCCAAATCCGGCATCCACCGCCTGATCACGGCGCTGGAGGAGCGCGGCTTCCTGCGCCGCCGCGCGCACCGGGCCCGCGCGCTGGAGGTGATTCGCCTGCCGGAAGGCGTGGCGCCCGCCCCCCTGCCGCCCATCCTCCAGCCGGAGGAGGCCGCGCCGCCCCGGCCGGGCTTCGCGGCCAATGTCATCCGCGGCAATTTCGCCTCCAACCTGGCCGGCGTGGCCAAGGGCGCGAACGAGGCGGCGGCGGTGAGCCTGCCGCTCTATGGCCGCATCGCCGCCGGCCAGCCGATCGAGGCGCTGCGCGACCAGGGCACCAATGTCGGCGTGCCGGCCGGGCTGCTGGGCAGCGGCGAGCACTATGCGCTGGAGGTGTCCGGCGATTCGATGATCGAGGCCGGCATCCTGGATGGCGACACGGTGATCATCCGCCGGGGCGATACCGCCGACAGCGGCGACGTGGTGGTGGCGCTGGTGGACGACGCGGAGGTGACGCTGAAGCGCCTGCGCCGCCGCAACAACTCCATCGCGCTGGAGGCCGCCAACCCGCGCTACGAAACCCGCATCTTCGGGCCGGACCGGGTGAAGGTGCAGGGCCGGCTGGTGGGGCTGCTGCGCCGCTACTGAGGCGGCGCTACGGCGCGGCTGCGCGCGGACGGGGCGGCGGCGGCACCCAGGGCCGCGCCCCCCGCCAGGCGCGGTCCGAGACCACCCGCGGCGCCTCGCCCGGCCGCAGCCAGACGGCATGCGGCCCATCCCGCCAGACGCTGAAGCGGTCCACCCAGGGCGTGCCCGGGCAGCGGCCGCGGATCGGCTCCGCCGCCACCAGCAGCGCGGCGCCCGTGGCGCAATGCGGCGCTGCCAGCAGCGGCGGCGCCGTCTCGTTCCGGCGCGGCTTCGGCGCGCGCAGCAGCAGGGCCACGGGCCCCTCCGGATATGGCTGGAAGCGGCAGGCTTGCGGCGTGCAGTCCAGCCCGGGGGGGGCGGCCTCGCCATCGCGCAGGGTGTCCGCCTCATCCTCCCCCCAGCCGCGCAGCCAGGCATCCCGCACGAAGGTCGAGCCGCCGCTGGCCTTCTGCACCACCACCCCCGCCGGGGTCCGCAGCGCGATCAGCTTCGCGTCGGCCGAGACCAGCAGGTCCGGCGGCGTGACGAAGGCGCCGCTGGCCAGCCCGGCCACCAGCATGGGCAGGCCCAGCAGCCGCCAGCGCGCGCGCCACAGGCACAGCCATACCAGCGCTGCCGAGGCCAGCAGCAGCCCCCAGCCCGGCATCGGCGTGGCCTGGAGCGCGGCGCCGGGCCAGGCGGCCACGCCGCGCGCCACCAGCAGCACCGCCTCCACCCCCCAGCCCATCGGCGCCAGTGCCCAGGCTTCCAGGCCCAGCGGCATCAGCACCAGCGCCACCAGCCCCGCCGGCATCACCAGGAAGGAAGTGAGCGGCACCGCCACCATGTTGGCCACCACGCCATAGAGCTGCAGCCGGCCGAAATGGTGCAGGCCATAGGGGCTGGTGGCGATGCCGGCCAGCAGCGAGGTGGCCAGCATGCCCAGCAGCAGCACCGCCGGCCGCCGCCACCAGCCGGGCGCGGCACGCAGGCGCGCCAGCCAGGGCGCCATCGCCTCAGCCCCGGCGATCAGCACCAGCACGGCGGCGAAGCTCATCTGGAAGGAGGGGCCGAGCAGCGAGGCCGGGTTGAAGGCCAGCACCACCGCCACCGCCACCGCCAGCGCCCGCAGCGAGAGCGCCCGCCGGCCCACCAGCAGGCCCAGCGTCACCAGCGCGGCCATGGCGAAGCTGCGCTGCATCGGCACCTGCGCCCCGGTCAGCAGCAGGTAGGCGCCACCGAGCGCTAGGCTGCCGGGGGCGGCAAGGCGCGTGCCCTCCACCCGCAGCGCCAGCCAGGGCCACAGCGCCACGCCGAAGCGCAGCACGCCAAAGCCGAGCCCCATGACGATGGCGATGTGCAGGCCCGAGACGGAGAGCAGGTGCGCCAGCCCGGAATCGCGCATCGCCACGATGTCGGCGGGGGGGATGGCGCTCTGCCCACCGGTCAGCAGCGCGGCGGAAATGGCCCCGGCCCCGCCCGACAGCGCCGCCATCACCCGCTGCTCGATGCCGGCGCGCAGCGCGGCGAAAGGCTGCGGCGCCCCGGATTCCGCCAGCCTTTCGGCCGGGCCGAGGGCGAAGCCGGAGCCGCCCTGCCCCTTGAAGAAGGCCTCCCGCTGGAAATCCCAGGCGCCGGGATAGGCGGGGGCGGAGGGCGCACGCAGCAGCGCGCGCAGGCGGATGCGGTCGCCGGGGATGGGGCGCAGCGGATCATTCGCCCGCAGCCGCACGCGCAGCCAGCGCGGCAAGGGCTCGGCACCATCCAGGCGCGGCGCCGCCAGGGTCACGCGCAGGCCCTGCGGCAGGGCCTCCACGGCATCCACCTGGCCTTCCAGGATGACGGCGCGGGAAGGCAGTTCCAGCGGCGGCGGCAGGCGCCCGGCATGCCAGAGCGGCAGCGCGAAGCCCAGCGCCGCCATGCCCGCCAGCGCCACCGGCCAGGCCGCCATCCGCCGGCCGCGCCAGCCCAGCAGCACCGCCAGCAGCAGCAGCGGCCAGGGCAGCCAGAGCCAGCCCCGCCCCGGCTCCGTCCGCCCGGCGAAATAGGCCAGCACCCCGGCGCCCAGCGCCACCGGCAGCCACAGCGGCAGGCGCTGCCATTCCGGCGCCAGCAGGGCCTCGAGACGGGCCGCCAGCAAGGCTCCCCGACGCCAGGAGGCGGCAAAGCCGCGCAGCACCGGCATGGAGGCGATCAAGACGGTCACGGTTTATCAACCATTGCGCGCACTCTACAGCAGCGCCCTGCGGTGGTAGAAGCATTGGCTCGAAGGAATTGGCCGAGCAATGACCGTACGCACCCGTTTCGCCCCCTCCCCGACCGGGTATCTGCACATCGGGGGGGCGCGCACCGCCCTCTTCAACTTCCTCTTCGCGCGCCACCATGGCGGGCAGTACCTGCTGCGCATCGAGGACACCGACCGCGCCCGCTCCACGCCGGAAGCGGTGCAGCAGATCCTGGACAGCCTGGAATGGCTCGGCCTCAGCCCGGACGAGCCGCCGGTGATGCAGACCGCGCAGGAAGCCCGCCACGCCGAGGTGGCCCGCCAGCTGCTGGCCGAAGGCAAGGCCTACCAGTGCTTCTGCACGCCGGAGGAGCTGGCGGAGATGCGCGAGACGGCCATGAAGGAAGGCCGCCCGCCGCGCTACGATGGCCGCTGGCGCGACCGCGACCCGGCCGAGGCGCCGGCGGGCGTGAAGCCCGTCATCCGCATTAAGGCCCCGCGCGAGGGCGAGACGGTGATCCACGACCTCGTCCAGGGCGAGGTGCGGGTGCAGAACACCGAGCTGGACGACATGATCATCCTGCGCTCGGACGGCACGCCCACCTACCTGCACGCCGTGGTGGTGGACGACCACGACATGGCCATCACCCATGTCATCCGCGGCGACGACCACCTGACCAACACCTTCCGCCAGGTGATGGTCTATGACGCGATGGGCTGGCACCGGCCGCGCTTCGCCCACATCCCGCTGATCCACGGCGCGGACGGCGCCAAGCTTTCCAAGCGCCACGGCGCGGTGGGCGCGCTGGAGTTCCGCGACCAGGGCTTCCTGCCGGAGGCGGTGTGCAACTACCTCCTCCGCCTCGGCTGGGGCCATGGCGACGAGGAGTTCGTGCCGCGCGACCGCGCCATCGAACTGTTCGACCTGGACGGCGTCGGCCGCGCCGCCAGCCGGATGGACTACGCCAAGCTCACCCACCTGAACGCGCAGTACCTGCGCCAGAAGGACGCGGACGCGGTAACGGGCGAGGTGCTGGAGATCCTGCGCCGCAACGGCCCGCTGCCGCGCGGTGCCGCCACCACCATCCGCGCGCTGATGCCGGACATCCAGCCGCGCGCCCGCACGCTGGTGGAGGCGGCCGCCATGTGCGGCTTCGCCATCGCCAGCATCCCGCTCACCTTCGAGCCGAAGGCGCAGGCGCAGCTGAACAACGAGGCCAAGGCGCGGCTGCTCGACCTCGCCGAGTTCCTCTCCGAGGCGCCCTGGGAGCGTGCCGATCTCGACAAGTGGCTGCGCGACTATGCCGAGGTGAAGGAGATGAAGCTCGGCGCCGTGGCGCAGCCGCTGCGCGCGGCGCTGACCGGCAGCACGCAGTCGCCGCCGATCGACGCGGTGCTGTTCGCGCTGGGGCGCGAGGAAGCGCTGGCGCGGATGCGCGCCGCCGCCGGCGCCTGAACCGGCGGGCCGGGCGGCGCGCCGCCCGGCCCTGCCCGCCTCACCCGAAGGCGGCGAACACCTTCCGGTCCCGGCTGTCCTGCATCAGCTTGGTGATGCTGGGCACCTTCTCGAAGCCGAGGCCGGTGGGCAGCCCGTCCGGCTCCTCGGGCGCGGCCACTTTGGCGTAGCTGTCGCCGCCCACCTTCTCCCACTTCCCCGCCGGCTTCTTGACCTCGAGGTTGACCACCGTCGCCTTGAACACCAGCCGCACGATCGCCTCCTTCGGCGCGCTCGGCTTGGCCAGGCTCGGATGGCCGCCGATCATCTCCCAGCCATTCTTCAGCGACCAAGCCGTCAGCGCGTCCTTGTCCATCATCGGTGCATGCTCCTGTTCCGTGGGCGTTCATGCGCCGGAATGCGGTGGCGCGACAGGCATTTCCTGTCGCACCGGCCCTTTCCCTCGGCGCCGCGCGGGTTCATGTAGCCGCTTTCGACAGGTGTGGACGGCGTTCCCGCCGCCGCGCGCCGGGCAACCGGGAGTAGGACCGACGTGAACGAAAGCCTTCTGAACCGCCTGCGGGCCATGCAGCCCGAGCTGGCCGCCATCCGCCAGGACATCCACGCCAATCCCGAGATCGGCATGGAGGAGAAGCGGACCGCGGCGCTGGTGGCGGAGAAGCTCCGGGGCTGGGGCCTCGAGGTCACCGAGCAGGTCGGCCGCCACGGCGTGGTGGGCACGCTGAAGGGGCGCCTGCCCGGCCAGCACGCCATCGGCCTGCGCGCCGACATGGATGCGCTAATGATCCACGAGGCCACCGGCAAGCCCTACGCCTCGGTGAACGAGGGGCTGATGCATGCCTGCGGGCATGATGGCCACACCACCATGCTGCTGGGCGCGGCGAAGTACCTGTCCGAGAACCGCGACTTCGGCGGCACCGTGCAGTTCATCTTCCAGCCGGCCGAGGAAGGCCGCGGCGGCGCCAAGGCGATGCTGGCGGACGGGCTGTTCGAGCGCTTCCCCGTCGATGCCGTCTATGGGCTGCACAACATGCCGGAAATGCCGCTCGGGCAGTTCGGCATCCGCCCCGGCCCCTTCATGGCGGCGCCGGACCGCTGGGTGGTCACCTTCCGCGGCACGGGCGGGCATGGCGGCGCGGCGGCGCATCTCTCGACCGACGTGACGGTGCTGCAGGCGCAGTTCATCATGGCGCTGCAGACGGTGGTGAGCCGCAACGTGGCGGCGGTCGATTCCGCCGTCATCAGCGTCGGCGCCATCGCCGGCGGCTCCTTCGGCTCCACCAACGTGATGCCGGCCGAGATCCGCGTCGGCGGCACGGCGCGCTCCTTCACCCCCGCCGTGCGGGAAACGATGGAGCGCCGCATGACCGAGCTGGCGCAGGGCCTCGCCGCCAGCTTCGGCTGCACGGCCGAGGTGGAGTACCGCCGCAACGGCACGCCGCTGGTGAACCATGCCGAGCAGACGGCGCTGGCCGCCAGTGCCGCCGCCAGCCTGGTGGGCGCCGGCATGGTGCAGGACGACGCGCCGCCCGTCACGGGGGGCGAGGATTTCGCCTACATGCTGGAGCGGAAGCCCGGCGCCTTCATCTTCATGGGCCAGGGCGCCGGCGGTGCCACCGCCGAGGGGCTGCACACACCGACCTACGACTTCAACGACGACGCCATCCCCTACGGCGCCGGCTACTGGGTCAGCCTGGTGCAGCAGGAGCTGGGCGGCCGGAAGAGCTGAAAGAAGGCGGGGCCGGGCGCAAAGCCCGGCCCCGCCGGAAGCGTCAGCCGCGCGGCTTCACGTCCATGGCGCGCGTCATCTCGTCGGCGCGCGGCGTGTGCTGCAGCGTGTCGCGCAGCGCCCACAAATTCACCTGGTGGTGCAGCGGGATATAGGCGAAGTCCTCCGCGATCAGCTTGGACATCTGCTGGAACAGCGCCTCGCGCTTCTCGTCGTCCACCGTCTCCAGCGCCCGGGTCAGCAGCGCGTCGAATTCCTTGTTCGAATAGAGCGTGTGGTTGACCGAGCCCCAGCCCTTGCTGCGGTCGCGCGTGGCGAACTGGCCGCGCATGCCGGCCGAGGGCTCGCCCACCGAATTGGCCCAGCCGCTGAGCGCGATCGAATTGTCCTGCTGCGCCGTGCGGGAGAAGAAGACGGAGGAGGGCATGGTGTCCACCACCGGCTTGACGCCGATGCGCGCCCACATCTGGCCGATGGTCTGCGCGATGATGGAGTCGTTCACGTAGCGGTTGTTGGGCGCCAGCAGCGTGATCTGCAACCCGTCCGGGAAGCCCGCCTCGGCCAGCAGCCGCTTCGCGCGGGCGGGGTCGTAGGGCGGCGGCGCCACGTCCGGGGCGTAGCCGAAGGTGCCTTCCGGCATCATCTGCCCCGTCGGGTTGGCGGCGCCCGACATCACCCGGTCGGCGATGCCCTTGCGGTTGATGGCGATGGACAGCGCCTCGCGCACGCGGCGGTCGAGGAAGGGGTTCTTCTCCAGCTTCTCGCCGTTCGGTCCCGTGACATAGGGCGTCTGCTCGCGCATGTCGTAGCGCATCAGGATGCTGCGCAGGCTGTTGGCGCGGGAGATGTGGAGGCCGCTCTCCTTCTCCAGCCCGGCGACATCCTGCGTCGGCACGCTGTCGATCATGTCCACGTCGCCGGCACGCAGCGCGGCGACGCGCGCGCCGTTGCTCGGGATCATGCGGTAGTCCACCCGCTCCCAGGTGGGGCGGCCGCCCCAGTAGGCATCGTTGCGCACGAACATGGCGCGGGTGCCGTGGTCGTAGCGCTCCAGCCGATAGGGGCCGGTGCCCATGGCGGCCTTGCCGCCGTTGAAGTCGGAGGTGGAGACCTCGTCGCCCAGGCCGCGCCAGATCACCGCCACCTGCGTCAGGTCGGTGGGCAGCAGCGGGTGCACCTTATCGGTGTGCAGCCGCACCGTGTGCGGGTCCACCACCTCCACGCGCGTGATGCTGCGGGTGTAGATGGCGTAGGAGCCGGGGCTGTTCGCCACCTTCGGCACGCGGGCGAGGGTGTTCACCACATCCTCGGCGGTGAAGGGCTCGCCATTGTGCCAGGTCACGCCGCGGCGCAGCTTCAGCTCCCAGGTGAGGTCGTCGATCGCCTTCCAGCTCTCGGCCAGGCCCGGCACGGGGCGGCTGTCCGGCGTACGGTCGATCAGGCTCTCGAACACATGGTCGGCCAGCGCGGCGTTCGGCGTCAGCGTGTGGTAGTGCGGGTCGAAGGAGGTGGCGGGCGCGGCCACCGCCAGGCGCAGGGTCTGCGCCCCGGCCGGCATGGCGGCGGCGCCGAGGCCGAGGGAGACGAGGAGGGCGGCGGCGGCCCGTTCGGTGCGTCGCATCGTGAAAGCTCCCGTTCCGGCACCGGAGATCCCGGGCCGTTTGCAGCGGCCGTGTTGGCCATTCTTCTTGTCGTGCCGGACACTGGACCAGCCACGCGCCCGCCCTGTCAACGCCCATAAGCCCGTGCCCACGCTCGCGGGGCGGCGCCTGGAGGCCGACTGGACGGCAGGATGGAATGCCGCTTTCCTGCCCTGGATGAGCGGGAGCGAAGCGGGATGGCCAGGATTCGAGGAGGGCCGCATGGCCGGACCTCCGGTACCTGGGCCTTCGGCAGCCGGACCTTCGGCAGCCGGATTGGCCCCGGCGAGCTCACCTCCCCCGATTGCGCCGATTTTCCAGCGAGGTTGAAGCGATGCGGCTTGCCCTGATCCACGCCCTGCGGCATTCGCCGCCCCCCATCGAGGCGGCGCTGGCCCGGCTCTGGCCGGAGGCGCGGCCGATGAACCTGCTGGATGACAGCCTCTCCGCCGATCTGGCGCGCGACGGGGCGCTGACCCCGGACATGACCGAGCGCTTCCAGGCCCTGGCGGATTACGCGGTCGGCACTGGGGCGCGCGGCATCCTGTTCACCTGCTCGGCTTTCGGCCCCTGTATCGAGGCGGTGGCCGCGCGCCACGCCACCCTGCCGGTGCTGAAGCCCAACGAGGCGATGATCGAGGAGGCGGCCGCCACGGGCCGGCGCATCGGCCTGCTCGCCACCTTCGCGCCGACGCTCGATTCCATGCCGCCCGAATTCCCGCCCGGCCTCGAGGTGGTGCCCTGCTTGGCCGAAGGCGCGCTGGCCGCGCTCGACGCGGGCGACACGGCGGCGCATGACCGGCTTGCCGCCGAGGCGGCCCGCAGCCTGGCGGGGTGCGATGCGATCGCGCTGGCACAGTTCAGCCTGGCGCGCGCCGCCACCGCCGTGGCGGCGGCCACCGGCCTGCCGGTGCTGACCACGCCGGACAGCGCCGTGCGCAAGCTGCGCCGCCTGCTTGCTGCCTGAGAAGCCGGCCGGCGCCGGCGCCAACCGGCCGGTAAGGCGCGGCGTGGCAGGCTGCGGCCATGTCCGAGCCCGACCTGCCGCTAACCGCCCATTAACTGGAAGGCCATCCCCTGCCGCCGCTGCGCCCTGCCACCGTGCGGCGCGGCTGGATGGACGAATCGCCCGATGGCTTCGCCTATCGCTGCCTGCCGCTCACCGCCGCCAACGGCCATGGCTGGGAGGTGCAGGGCCAGACCGGCTTCGAGGCCTGGTGGAATGGCGGGGCGGCGCCGGAGGATGTGGTGATCCGGGTGCTGAAGCCGGGCGGGCTGGCGCCGGCCAGCCATTTCGGCCTCGGCGTGCTGACCTTCCCGCTGCCCATGCTGCTGCGCACCGCGCCGGGGCAGGTGCTGTGGGTGAGCGGGCCGCCCAATGCGCCGAAGGATGGCATCGCCCCCCTCACCGGCCTTGTCGAGACCGATTGGGCGCCGATGAGCTTCACCATGAACTGGCGCTTCACCCGCCCGGACCATGTGGTGCGCTTCCGCCCCGGGGAGCCGGTGGCCTTCTTCTTCCCGCTGCCGCGGGACCTGCTGGCCCGCACCCGCCCCGAGACCCGGCCGCTGGCCGACAACCCGGCGCTGGCCGCCGCCCATGCCGCCTGGAGCGAGGGCCGCGGCCGCTTCAACGCCGCGCTGAAGCAGCCGGACAGCCCCGAGCGCGTCCAGGGCTGGCAGCGGGACTACCACCACGGCCAGCGCGCCGCCGGCCACCCAGCCCGGCCCCGCGCCCGCCCCTTCCCCGCGCCGGGCGGGAAGCCGCCGGCCTAGACGGGCAGCGTCACCAGCGCCGTCAGCCCGCCCCCGGGGCGGTTGCGCAGCACCACGTCGCCGCCATGGGCGCGCAGGATGTTGCGGGCGATGGGCAGGCCGAGACCGGTGCCGCCGGTCTCCCGGTTGCGGCTGGTCTCCAGCCGGCGGAAGGGCTGGAACACGGTCTCCAGCGATTCCTCGGGAATGCCGGGGCCGTCATCCTCCACCCGCAGCCGCAGCAGCGCCGCCTCGGCGCCGGTGCCCGGCCCCTCCAGGCGGAGGCGGGCGCTGCCGCCATAGTTCAGCGCGTTGCCCACCAGATTCGCCAGGGCGCGCTTCAGCGCGATCGGCCGGCCACGCACGCGCAGCCGCTCGGGGCCCTCATAGGCGGTGGTCTCGGGCGCCAGCTCGGGCCGCGCATCCGCCGCCTCGTCCAGCACGGTGCGGCAGAGCGCGGCGAGGTCGAGCGGCACGGAGGGCTCGGTGGCGGAATCGTCGCGGGCGAAGGCCAGGGTGGCGTTCACCATGGCCTCCATCTCATCGAGGTCGGCCAGCATCTTGCGGCGCTGCTCCTCGTCCTCCAGGAACTCGGCGCGCAGCCGCAGGCGGGTGATGGGGGTGCGCAGGTCGTGGCCGATGGCCGCCAGCATCTGCGTCCGGTCGCCGACGAAGCGGCGGATGCGCTCGGCCATGGTGTTGAAGGCGCGGGCGGCGGTGGCCACCTCCAGCGGCCCGTTCTCCGGCAGCGGCGGCGCGTTCACGTCGCGCCCCAGCCGCTCGGCGGCGCGGGCGAGCGCGGAGACGGGGCGCGTCAGCCGCCGCGTCGCCCACAGGATCAGCGCCAGCGCCGCGCCGGTCATCAGCGCGAAGGCAAAGAGGAAGGTCTCGGAATGCCAGGGCCGCGGCGGCGGCAGGGCCATGCGCATATTCAGCCACAGCCCGTCCGGCAGTTGCATGGCCAGCACCAGCATGCCCGGGCGCGGCCCGCCCGCCACCAGCGCCTCGCGCGGGCGGAAGCGCGCCGGACCGGCGGTGACGAGATCCAGCCGGAACAGCCGCACCAGCGAGGCCGAGGCGCGCGGCATGCCCGGCCGCACCGCCGGCAGGTCCGACAGATCGGCGATCAGCCCGGGCGGCAGGTCGATATCGTAGAGCATCGCCTCGCGCCGGTCGGGCGGCGCCAGCAGCACGGTGCGCCAGACGCCGAAGGCGCGCGCGCTGATCTCGCGCGAGAGGGCGAAGCGTTGCAGGTCCACGCGGTCGAGCGCGTGGATGGTCAGCCCCGCCGCCTGCACCATCATGAGGGCCAGCGTCAGGAACACCGCCGTGCGCCCGGCCAGGCTGCGCGGCAGCAGGCGGTGAATCATGGGCGCCGGCCGGGGCCGTTGTCCTGGCGCATCGCTCAGCCGGCCGCCCCGGCCGGGCGGGGGCCGGCGGGCGGCTCGCCGCCGGGCCGCTCCGCGCCACCGCGCTCGGCCAGCTTCTCCACCGTCGCGGCCAGCACGTAGCCGCCGCCGCGCACGGTCTTGATCAGGCTCGGGTTGCGCCCGTCATCCTCCAGCTTGCGCCGCAGGCGGGAGACGGCGACGTCGATGGCGCGGTCGAACGGCCCGGCCTGGCGGCCGCGCAGCAGGTCCATCAGCATGTCGCGCGTCAGCACCCGGTTGGGGCGCTCGACCAGCACCATCAGCAGCTCGTACTCGCCCCCCGTCAGCGAGACCTCGACGCCATCCTGGTTCAGCAGGCGGCGCCGCGCCGGCTCCAGCGTCCAGCCGGCGAAGCGGATGGAGCGGGCGGGCGGCTCCTGGCTGGCGCCGCTCTCGCCGCTGGCGCGGCGCAGCACGGCGCGGATGCGCGCCAGCAGCTCGCGCGGGTTGAAGGGCTTGGCCACGTAGTCATCGGCGCCGAGCTCCAGCCCGACGATGCGGTCCGTCTCCTCGCTCATCGCCGTCAGCATGACGATCGGCACGTCGGACTGGCTGCGCAGCCAGCGGGCGAAGTCGAGCCCCGATTCGCCCGGCAGCATCAGGTCCAGCACCACGAGGTGGTAGCGGCCGAGCGGCCAGAGCCGCCGGGCTTCCCGCGCATCGCGCGCGGCGGTGACGCGGCAGCCCTGCCGCTCGAGGAATTTCGACAGCAGGTCGCGGATCTCGCGATCATCGTCCACGACCAGGATATGCGGGGGCGGTTCCATGAGCTCGACCATAGAGGCGATATGGCGACGTTGCCTGGAAGGCATGTTACAGGCTTTTGCCACCGCGCGCCCTGTTGCGGTTCGTATCATTCGGCAGCGAAAAACATGCCTCGTGCGGCGCGAAGCCTGGCCGGCCTTCCGCCCGGCCAGGCGGCATGGCATCCTGCGCCGGAAGAGACCTGCGCCCGAAGAGACAGGGGTGCCGCGCCCCGCGCCCGCGAGGAACCCATGGCCATCCTGCCCTTGCGCCGCAAGGAAAGCAGCCCGCCCCGGACGGCGGCGGCGCCCCCCGCGCCTCTCCACGCGCCTCCTCTGGTGGTGCCGGACGACATCAGCCTCGCCCCCAGCATCCCCCCGCCGCGTCGGGAGGACCGCCGCGCCCGCCCGCGCGACTGGCTGCGTGTGGGAGTCGTGGCGCTGGCGCTGCTGGCCGCCGGCACCGCCCTGGCGGTGAGCGCCCCGCGCGAGCGGGATGCCCCGGCGGTGGTGGCGCACCGGCGCTTCCTGGCGGGCTTCGGCGTGGCCGGCCCGCAGGCGCCGGCCGGCCTGCCGGATCTCTCCGCCCTCGGGCTGCGGCTGGACAGCGCCAGCGAGGCCGGGGGCGGCCTCTATGGCGGCTATCGCGGCGCCGGCGGCTGCCGCCTCGGGCTGTGGCTGGGCGGGCGAGAGGCGGTGCCGACGCGCATCCCGCCGGGCTGGCGCACCGCCCTGCTGCCGCACGAGGCCGGCGTGCTGTGGCTGGCGGCCGAGCCGGGGATGCAGCCCGCCCGCTTCGCGGCGCTCGCCGCCGCCATCGGCCAGCCGGAGGCGGCGCCGCCCGCCTCTCCCCTGGGCGAACCGCCCTGCCCGGACTGAACCCTCAACAGCCGCCCGCCTGGGCGCTGGAAGGCATTGCCGCCCTCTGCCGGCTGGATGCGGATTTCGCCCGCATCGAGCCGGCGGCCGGGCCGCTGCCGTGGCGCAGCCGGCCGCGCGGCTTCGGCGGCCTCGCGCGCACCATCCTCGGCCAGCAGATCAGCAACCAGGCGGCGGGAGCCATCTGGCGCCGCTTCTCCGCCCTGCCCGGCGCGCTGGAGCCGGCGGGGCTGCTGCAACTGACGGACGAACAGTTCCGCGCCGCCGGCCTCTCCCGCCCCAAGGTGGCGCATCTGCGCGGGCTGGCCGAGGCCTGCCTGGCCGGCACGCTGCAACTGGAGGCGCTCTCCGGCATGGCCGACGCGGTGGCCATCGCGCATCTCTCGGCGCAGCGCGGCCTCGGCCCCTGGACGGCGCAGGTGCACCTGATCTTCGCCGAGGACCGGGCGGACATCTTCCCCTATGCCGATGTGGCCCTGGCCGCCGCCGCCCAGCACCTGAAAGGCCTGCCGGCGCGGCCGGGGCCGAAGGCGCTGCTGGCCCTCTCGGCGGCATGGTCGCCGTGGCGCTCGCTAGCGGCGCGGCTGCTCTGGCACCACTGGCGGCACGTCACCGGCCGCCCGGCGGGCGAGGAAGCCTGAGCCGCGCTTGGCATGGCTGGTCGGCGTGACCATCGCGTGACACTGTGCGGCGCATCATGCCGAGCCCCCGCCTTTCCGCCCGTGTCCACGCCACGGCCGCGCCGCCCATCCCCACCGCCCGCGCCTGGGCCGCCCGCTACGACGGCGGCGCCGGCCCGATGCTCGACCTCACCCAGGCCGTGCCGGGCTACCCGCCGCACCCGGCGCTGCTGGAGCGGCTGGCCGAGGCGGCCGGCAGCCGCGCCTGTGCCGGCTACGGCCCGATCGACGGCGACGCGCCGCTGCGCGAGGCGCTGGCCGCCGACCTCGCCGCCACCTATGCCGCGCCCATCAGCGCCGGCGAGGTCACCATCACCGCCGGCTGCAACCTCGCCTTCACCATGGCCATGACGGCGCTGGCCGGCAGCGGCGACGCCGTGCTGCTGCCGACGCCCTGGTACTTCAACCACCGCATGGCGCTGGAGCTGCTGGGCATCACCGCCCTGCCCTTCGAGACCCGCGCCGAGGACGGCTTCCTCCCCGACCCCGAGCGGCTGGCGGCGGCGCTGACGCCCGAGACCCGCGCCGTGGTGCTGGTGACGCCGAACAACCCGACCGGCGCCATCATCCCGCCCGACACCATCGCCCGCATTGCCGGGATCTGCCGCGCCCGCGGCGTCTGGCTGGTGCTGGACGAGACCTATCGCGACTTCCTCCCCGAGACCGGCGCGCCGCCGCACACCCTGTTCCAGGACCCGGGCTGGACGGAAGGGCTGGTGCATCTCTATTCCTTCGCCAAGTCCTACTGCATTCCGGGGCACCGCGTCGGGGCCATCGTCGGCGGCGGCGCCTTCCGCGCGGAGCTGCTGAAGGTGGTGGACACCATGCAGATCTGCCCCGCCCGCGCACCCCAGGCGGCGCTGGCCTGGGCCATTCCGGCACTGGCCGGGTGGCGCGCCGGCAACCGCGCCATCATGGCCGGCCGCGCCGATGCCTTCCGCGCCGCCATGGCGCGGGCGCCGGGCTGGGCGGTCGATGCGCTGGGCACCTACTTCGCCTATCTACGCCTGCCCGCGGGGCAGCCGGACGCCATGGCCGCCGCCGAGGCGCTGGCGGCGCGGCACGGGCTGCTGACCCTGCCGGGGCCGTTCTTCGGGCCGGGGCAGCAGCGGCACCTGCGCCTTGCCTTCGCCAATGCGGAGGAAAGCGCGCTGGCCGAGGTCCCGGGGCGGCTGAACGCGGCGCTGCGACGCTAGGAAAGCCGCCCCGCGGGGCGACGCCGAACGCGCGGTGTTCGTCCTCCCCGAAATCTCGTACAACAGGCGGCGCACCCGCACCGCTTCGGACCCCCGCGGCTCTGGGGGCCCGGTCGGCGGATGTTCCACCCGGGGGACTGGGATACAGGCATGGCTGAAGATCCCTACAAGGTTCTGGGCGTTCCCCGAGACGCGACGCCTGACGCCATCAAGCAGGCGTATCGCAAGCTGGCCCGGCAGCACCACCCGGACCTCAACCCCGGCAAGCCCATGGCGGAAGTACGCTTCAAGGAAGCCTCCGCCGCGCACGACCTGCTGTCCGACCCGGAGCAGCGTGCGCGCTTCGACCGGGGCGAGATCGATGCCGCGGGCCAGGAGCAGCGCCCCCCGAGCAGCTACCGCCGCCATGCCGAGGCCGCGCAGGGCGCGCGTTACGGCGACGCCGCCCACGAGGACACCTTCGAGGACTTGTTCGCGGAGATCTTCGCAGCCCGGCGGGCGGCGGAGGCCGCCCCCCGGCGCGGCGACGACGCGACCTACAAACTGGCCGTGCCGTTCCTCAGCGCCGTGCAAGGCGCCACCGAGCGCCTGACGCTGCCCGATGGCCGGGTCCTGGACCTCAAGATCCCGCCCGGCGTGGTCAGTGGCAGCGTCCTCCGCCTCCGGGGAAAGGGCGAGCCCGGCCGCAATGGCGGCCCTGACGGCGATGCCCTGATCGAGCTCGAGGTCGGAACCCACCCCGAGCTGCGCCGCGAGGGGATGGATCTGCACAAGGACCTGTCCGTGAGCCTCAGGGACGCGGTGCTGGGCGGCGCCGTTCTGGTCTCAACCCCGTCCGGCACGGTGCGCGTCACGCTGCCGCCGCACACCGACACGGGCCATCTCATCCGCCTGCGCGGGAAGGGCGTGGCGGCCCATGCCGGCCACCCGGCCGGCGATCTGATCCTGTCCATCCGGGTCGTCATCGGGCCTCCGGATGCGGCGCTGGAAGCCTTCCTGCGGGACTGGCGGCCCGCGCCCGTGGAGAAGCCGGAAAACGCGCCGGAACCGGGAGCGAAGGCAGCGCCATGATCACGCTCGACATCCTGCTTGCCCGGTTCACCACCCTGGACCCCGGCGACCTGCACCGCTGGATCGCCCAGGGCTTCGTTCGCCCGGAGGTCACGGAAGGCGAACTGCGCTTCGAGGAGATCGACGTGGAGCGCGTGCGGCTGATCCTCGACCTGCGCGACGTGCTGGAGGTGGATGAGACGGCGCTGCCCGTGGTGCTGTCGCTGGTCGATCAGGTCTATGCGCTGCGCCGCCGGCTGCGGCAGCTTGAGGGCGGGTCGCGTCTGGGTGGGGAATAGAAGGCCGGGGGAAGGAATTCCCCCGAGCCCCCATCTTCTTTCTGCAAGTTCTCGGGCGAGGCATCTTGCCCTGCGGGATGACAGGAAGGACATTCGCCGCCACTCGGCTCCGCCGATGCCAGGACAGGCAGAAGGACCGCCACCATGACCCTCCTCCAGACCGACGCGCGCGGGCTGCGCCGCCGCATGCTGCTGGCCGGGATCGCCGCCGGAGCGCTGGCGCGCCCGGCCGTGCTGCGCGCCCAGGGCAGCCCCATCCGCATCGGCGAGATCAATTCCTACACCGCCCAGCCGGCCTTCCTCGGGCCGTATCGCAATGGCTGGCTGCTGGCGCAGGAGCAGGTCAACGCCGCCGGCGGCATCGGCGGCCGCCCGCTGGAAACCGTGTTCCGCGACGATGCCGGCCGCCCCGAGGACGCGGTGCGACTGGCCGGCGAGCTGCTGAACGCCGAGCGCGTGGCGCTGCTGGCCGGCGGCTACCTCTCCAATGTCGGCCTCGCCCTGGCCGACTTCGCCCGGCAGAACAAGCGCCTCTACGCGGCGAGCGAGCCGCTGACGGACGCGCTCGTCTGGTCGCGCGGCAACCGCTACACCTTCCGCCTGCGGCCCAGCACCTACATGCAGGCCGCCATGCTGGTGGAGGAAGCCGCCAGGCTCCCCGCCAAGCGCTGGGCCACGGTCGCGCCCAACTACGAATACGGGCAGTCGGCGGTGAAGTGGTTCCGCGAGCTGCTGAAGGCGAAGCGGCCGGATGTGGAGTTCGTCGGCGAGCAGTTCCCGGCGCTCGGCCGCATCGATGCCGGCGCCACGGTGCAGGCGCTGGAGCGGATGAAGCCCGAGGGCATCTTCAACGTCACCTTCGCCACCGACCTGCTGAACTTCGTCCGCCAGGGCAACACGCGCGGCCTGTTCGAGGGCCGCGCGGTGGCCTCCATGCTGAGCGGCGAGCCGGAATACCTGGAGCCGCTGGGCGAGGAATGCCCGGATGGCTGGATCGTCACCGGCTACCCGCGCGACGACCTGGACAACCCCACCCACACCGCGCTGCGCGACGCCTACCGCGCCAAGTACAACGAGCTGCCGCGCTGCGGCTCGATCGTCGGCTACGACACGGTGCAGGCCATCGCCGCCATGCTGCGCAAGGCGAACAGCACCGAGACGGAGGCGATGGTCGAGGCCTTCAAGGGCATCCGCTACCAGACCGGCTACGGCACGGGCGAGGTGGAGTTCCGCGCGCTCGACCACCAGGCGACGCTCGGCGCCTTCGTCGGCCGCACCAAGCTCGAAGGCCGCCGCGGCAAGATGGTGGACTGGCGCTATGCCGACGGCGCCAACTACCTGCCCGGCGATGAGCAGGTGCGCGCCTGGCGGCCGCAGGAGTAGCACCGCCTTGGAAGCCCTGGCCGTCCAGGCGCTGGCCGGACTGGCCAGCGCCTCCTCCCTCTTCCTGGTGGCCTCGGGGCTGACGGTGATCTTCGGCGTCAGCCGCATCGTCAACTTCGCCCATGGCAGCCTCTACATGCTGGGCGCCTTTCTCGCCTGGACTTTTGTGAGTCACGGGCCGCTCGCGGAACTCGGCGGCTTCTGGGGGTTCTGGGGGGGCGTGCTGCTGGCGGCGCTCTGCGTGGGCGCGCTCGGCGCGGCCCTGGAGATGACGGTGCTGCGCCGCATCTACCACGCGCCGGAGCTGTTCCAGCTTCTCGCCACCTTCGCGCTGGTGCTGATCGTGCAGGATGTGGCGCTGCTGCTCTGGGGTGCCGACGACAAGTTCGGGCCCCGCGCGCCGCTGCTACGCGGCGCGGTCGAGATCCTCGGCCTGCGCTTCCCGCGCTACGAGCTGTTCCTCATCGCGGTGGGGCCGGTGGTGCTGGGGCTGCTCTGGCTGCTGTTCCACCGCACCCGCTTCGGCATCCTGCTGCGCGCCGCGACGCAGGACCGCGAGATGGTCTCCGCCCTCGGCGTCGACCAGCGCCTGCTCTTCACCGCCGTGTTCTTCCTCGGCGCCGCCCTCGCCGGGCTCGGCGGCGCGCTGCAATTGCCGCGCGAGGCCGTCACGCTGCACATGGACATGGCCATCATCGTCGAGGCCTTCGTCGTCGTCGTCATCGGCGGGCTTGGCAGCCTGCCCGGTGCCTTCCTGGCGGCGCTGCTGATCGGCGAGCTGCACGCCTTCGGCATCCTGGTCTTCCCGCGCATCACGCTGGTGCTGGTGTTCCTGGTGATGGCGGTGGTGCTGGTGCTGCGGCCGCACGGGCTGCTGGGCGCCCCGCCCGGCGCGCCGCCCGCCAGCGAGCAGGCGCCGCCCCTGCCCCGCCCGCTGCCGCGTGGCCTGCGGCTGGCCACGCTCGGCGCACTGGCGGCGCTGCTGCTGGCCGCGCCCTTCCTCGGCGACTACCCGCTGATCCTGCTGGCCGACTTCGCCATCTTCATCCTCTTCGCCGCCAGCCTGCACCTCATCATGGGGCCGGGCGGCATGGCGAGCTTCGGCCACGCCGCCTATTTCGGCGCCGGCGCCTATGCCGCGGGGCTGCTGCTGCGCCACCTCGCGGCGCCGATGGAGATGGGGCTGCTGCTGGCGCCCTTCGCCGCCGGGCTGGTGGGGCTGCTCTTCGGCTGGTTCTGCGTGCGGCTCTCCGGCGTCTATGCCGCCATGCTGACGCTCGCCTTCGCGCAGATCGCCTGGAGCGTCGCCTTCCAGTGGGTGGAGGTGACGGGCGGCGACAACGGCCTGCTCGGCATCTGGCCGAGCAACTGGGCGCGCGGGAAGCTCGCCTTCTTCTATCTCAGCGCCGCGCTCTGCGGCCTCGGCGTGTGGCTGCTGCGGCGGGCCATCCACGCGCCCTTCGGCTTGGCGCTGCGCGCGCAGCGCGATTCCGCGCTGCGCGCCGAGGCCATCGGCATCGACGCCTTCCGCATCCGCTGGCTGGCCTTCGCCTATGCCGCCGCCTTCGCCGGGCTGGCCGGCGCCCTGTTCGCCTTCGGCAAAGGCAGCGTGTTTCCCACCTACCTCGCCATCCCGCGCAGCGTCGATGCGCTGCTGATGGTGCTGCTGGGCGGCGTGCAGACGGTGAGCGGGCCGATCCTCGGCGCCATTGCCTATGCCGGGCTGCAGGAGCAGCTGGCGCGCGTGACGGAGCTGTGGCGGCTGCTGCTCGGCCTCGTCATCCTGGCGCTGGTGCTGTTCTTCCCGCGCGGCCTCGCGGGCGCCCTGGCCCAATGGGGCGAGAAGCGGGCATGAGCATGCCCCTTCTCGAGGCCGAGGGGCTGATCAAGGCCTGGGGCGGGGTGCGCGCCGTGGATGGCGTCTCCTTCGCCCTCGCCCCCGGCGAGATGCTGGCACTGATCGGCCCCAACGGCGCCGGCAAGAGCACCTGCTTCAACATGCTCAACGGCCAGATCCGCCCCGATGCCGGGCGGGTGCGGCTGGGGGGCCGGGACATCACCGGGCTGCCGCCGCGCGCCGTGTGGCGGCTCGGCGTCGGCCGCACCTTCCAGGTCACCGCCACCTTCGGCTCGATGAGCGTGCGGGAGAATGTGCGGGCCGCGCTGCTCTCCCATCACCGCCGGCTGCTCGGCCTGTGGCGCCCGGCGGCGCGGCTCCACACGGCGGAGGCGGAGGCGCTGCTGGACCGTGTGGGCATGCTCGCCCAGGCCGACCGCCCCTGTGCCGTGCTGGCCTATGGCGACCTCAAGCGGCTGGAGCTGGCCATGGCGCTGGCCCACAGCCCCCGCCTGCTGCTGATGGACGAGCCCACCGCCGGCATGGCCCCCGCCGAGCGCGGCGCGCTGATGCAACAGACCGCCGCCATCGCGCGGGAGGCCGGTATCGCCGTGCTGTTCACCGAGCACGACATGGATGTGGTGTTCGGCCATGCCGACCGCGTGCTGGTGCTGGAGCGCGGGCGCCTGATCGCCGCCGGCGCGCCGGAGGAGGTGCGGGCGGACCCGCGGGTGCGGCAGGTCTATCTCGGCGGGGGGCGGTTCTGATGCTGGCGGTGGAGGGGCTGCACGCCCATTACGGCCGCGCGCACATCCTGCACGGCGTCTCGCTCACCGTGGCGGCGGGCGAGGTGCTGTGCCTGCTGGGCCGCAACGGCGCCGGCAAGAGCACGACGATGAAGGCCATCATGGGGCTGGTGCCGCCCAGCGCCGGCACGGTGCGGCTGGAAGGGGGGCGGCTGGAAGGGAGGCGGCTGGAGGGGCGCGATCTCGCCGGGCAGCCGCCGCACGCCATCGCCCGCGCCGGGCTCGGCTATGTGCCGGAGGAGCGGCGCATCTTCACCGGTCTCACCGTGCTGGAGAACCTGGAGGTGGGCCGCCGCCCGGCCCGCGCCGGCCTCGCGCCCTGGACGCCGGAGCGGCTCTTCGCCCTCTTCCCCAGCCTCGGCGGGATGCGCCACCGGCCGGCCGGGCGGATGAGCGGCGGCGAGCAGCAGATGCTCACCATCGCCCGCACGCTGATGGGCAACCCGCGCCTGCTGCTGCTCGACGAGCCCTCCGAGGGCCTCGCGCCCGTGGTGGTGGAGCGCATGGCCGAGGCCATCCTGGCGCTGAAGGCGGAGGGGCTCTCCATCCTGCTCTCCGAGCAGAACCTGGCCTTCGCCGGCGCGGTGGGGGACCGCGCCTGCATCCTGGAGACCGGCACGCCCCGCCAGACCCTGCCGATGCCGGCGCTGATGCGGGATGCGGCGCTGCGGGCGCGCTACCTCTCGGTGTGAAGCGGGCGGCGCCTCAGAGCAGCGCCCAGGACGCCACCCAGCCGAACAGCCAGCCGCCCAGAATGCCCAGCACCGCGCCGAGCATCACCTCGCGTGCCAGGGCGTGCAGCCGCGTGCCTGAAGAGGAGGAGGACGCGGGCAGGGCAAGCTGCCCTGCCCGCGTCATGCCGGGCTGCCGCTCGGGGCGTCTCGCATACCACCAGGACGGGGGGGCCGCCGGGGGAAGGCGGTTCCAGGTGGCCGGGACGGGGGCGTGGGGGAACGGCATCGGCATGACCGGATGCGAACATAAATAGAACATGAAGGCAAGTGGCCTTCGCCGTTCTACCCCGGAAAAAGAGAACAGACAGGGAAAATTTTTGGAGAGGGGCCGGAACGACCCCGCCCCTCTCAGCCGCCGCCGATCTCCCCCAGCACCGCGTCCACCGCCGCCAGGAAGTGCTCGGCATGCTCCTGGCGGAACACCAGCGGCGGGCGGATCTTGAGGATGTTGGCATGCGGCCCGGCGGCGCTGATCAGCACCCGCCGCTCGCGCAGCCCGTTCACCAGCCGCGCCGTCTCGGCCGTGGCGGGGGCCTTGGTGGCGCGGTCCGTCACCAGCTCGACGCCGACGAACAGCCCGGCGCCGCGCACGTCGCCGATGAGGGCGTGCCGCTCCGCCAGCTTGCGCAGCCCCGCCGCCAGGAAGGCGCCGGTCGTGCGGGCGTTCTCCACCAGCCCCTCGCCCTCGATCACCTCCAGCACCGCCTGCCCCACGGCGCAGGAGACCGGGTTGCCGCCGAAGGTGTTGAAGTAGCGCGTCGCCTCCCCGAAGCGGGCCAGGATGTCGGGGCGCGAGACCATGGCGGCGATCGGGTGGCCATTGCCCATGGGCTTGCCCATCGTCACGATGTCCGGCACCAGCCCGTGGCGCTGGAAGCCCCACATCGCCTCGCCCGTGCGGCCGAAGCCGGGCTGCACCTCGTCGGCGATGAACAGGCCGCCCGCCTCGCGGATCGCCGCCACCGCCGGCGCCAGGAAGCCGGCGGGGTCGGCGAACACGCCGTCGCTCGAGAAGATGGTGTCCACCAGCAGCGCGGCGGGGGTGATGCCGCTCACCCGCATGTCGGCGATGGCGGCGCGCACATCGGCGGCGAGGCGCTCCGCCACGCCAGGGCCGCCGCGGTAGAGGTCGGGCGCCGGCACGGTGCGGACATGGGCGCCGAGGGTGACGTGGCTGCCGAGCGAGGGCGACATCTCGGAGATCGCCACCGTCACGCCGTGATAGGCGAGGCTGGTCACGATGAAGCCGGTGCCGCCGGTGTGGCTGCGCGCCACGCGGAAGGCGAGGTCGTTCGCCTCGCTGCCGGTGCAGGTGAACATGACGTGGCCGAGCGGCTCGGGGAAATAGCCCAGCAGCTTCTCGGCGTAGTCGAGGATGACGGGGTTCAGGTAGCGGGTGTGGGTGTTCAGCGTGGCCGCCTGGCGCGCCAGCGCCGCCACCACATGCGGGTGGCAGTGCCCGACGCTGGCGACGTTGTTGTACACGTCGAGATAGGCGTTGCCGTCCGGGTCGTAGAGCCACACCCCCTCGCCGCGCACCAGATGCACCGGGTTGGCGTAGAACAGCCGGTAGGCAGGGCCCAGCAGCTTTTGCCGGCGGGCGATCATCGCCTGCTCGCGCGTGCCGACGCCGTTGGTCGCCTTCGGGTCGTAGGCGTTGATCATGCTCATGCGGTCAGGGCCTTTCGCAGGTAAGCCTGGGCCTCGGCGCGCGGCAGGGCGCCCAGGCGGCGCAGCCCGGCGAGGCTGCGCGGGTAGTTGCGCAGGATGTAGGGCGCGTTCTCCGGCTGCCGCGCCGCGCGCCAGCCGCTGATCGTCACCGCCACCGCCATGCGCGTGGCGATCAGGTCGGCCAGGATGGCGACCTCCTCCTCCGCCAGCGGGCAGATGCCGTGGAAGGCGGCGGCGAGCTGCGCCGGGCCTTCCAGCGGGTGGCCCTCCTCCGCCATCTGGTAGGCGGCCGCCGTGGCCAGGTCCTGCACCAGCGGCGCGCGCACCATGTCGCCGAAATCGATGATGCCGGCCACCACGTCGTCCCGCGCCGCGTCGGCCAGGATGTTGTGCGGGTTGAAGTCGTTGTGGATCACCTGCCGCCGCAGCCCGGGCAGCACCGGCAGGGCATGGGTGGCGAAGCGCTCCAGCACCGCCCCGGCCAGTGCGCGGTCCTCGGCCCCGGGCAGCTGCGCCACCAGCGGGCGCAGCCGCAGCGCGTGCTGGATGTCCCACATCAGCGCGTGGTCCTCCGCCGGGTGGCGGAACGCCCGCAGGGCGAGGTCGAGCCGCGCCAGGGTGGCGCCCACGGCGGCGCGCTGCGCCGGGCCGGGTGCCGCCAGGTGCAGCGGGCGGCCGGGCAGGTAGTCCAGCACCCGCACGCGGCAATCGGGCTGGCCTGGGCGGCGCCACAGCGCCTCCGGCCCCTCGCCCGAGAGCGGCGGATGCAGGCGCGGCACCGGCAGGGTGGCGCCCGCCACCGCCAGGTGCAGCAGCGCCCGGCTCTGGAAGTCCGAGACCGCCGGGTCCTCGGCCGGGTGGATCACCTTCAGCACGTATTCGGCGCCATCGGCGGCGCGCAGGTGGAAGTTGCGGTCGCGCTCGCCGGTCAGCGGCCGCACCGCCACCGCGAGGCCGAAGCGCGCCTGCGCCAGGGCCGCCACCTCCGCCTCCGTCACCGCCGGGGGGGCGGCATCGAGCACGGCACCCAGCTCATCCCCCGGAACCTCGTCCTGTTGCATTCTGGCCGCCACGGTCCGTCCTTCTGCTGAATCGTCGGCGGCATCATGCGCCGGCGCGGCGCCCGCGGCCATGGGGCGGCCTGTCCGGAATTCCGGACATCGCCCTTCCGCAGCGGCCGGAAGGGCGGACACCGGAAGCCGCCCGCCCCGCGCAAGCCCTTGTTCCGGAACGCGGCGCAGCGCTGGCAAGCGACTTGCAGAGAGGCGGCGATGCGCAACGCCGAGACCGCTCCGCGCCGGCTCCCGCCAGCCACCCCGATGCGGGGTGCCCTGGCGGGGCCTGCTATGAACCGGGAAAGCCCCGCCACGCCGCCCCCCGGGGCACGCGGGGGCGGGCCCGACGGAGCACGCCGCACGCCCATGACCTTCGCCCTTCCTTCCCTGTCGCTGGCTGTCCGCCTGCCGCTCCTGGTCGGGCTGGCGGTGTTCCTCTCCTCGGTCGGCACCACGCATCTCGCGCTCCACATCATGCAGCGCGAGCTGAACCGCGAGATCTCGCGGCTGGCCGATGTCTATATCGACAGCCTCTCCGGCACCGCCCTGCCCTGGCTGCGCGCCGGCGACTTTGGCGGGCTGGAGGCGGCGCTGGAGCGCAGCATGGGCTTCCAGCGAGGGGTGAACGACCTCGCCATCGTCGTCGCCGACCCGAACGGCCTGCCGCTCGCCCGCGCCGGCGAGCCGCAGGGCCAGCCGCCCATGGCCTTCGGGCTGACCGGCGTGCAGTGGTCGCTGAACCCGGCCGGCGACACCGCCTGGGCGCAGCGCGAGATGGTGGCGGACGGCCAGGTGGTGGCGCTGGTGGCGGCGCAGCTCGCCTTCCCCGAGCAGGTGGGGCGGCAGCAGCGGGTGATGTGGGTGCTCACCGTGGTGGACCTGCTGCTGGCGGCCCTGGCCGCGGGGCTGGCCATGCTGTTCGCCCGCCGGCTGATGCGCCCCTTCCTGTCGGTGACGGCGGCGCTGGAGCGGGCCGGGAGCGGCCGCTTCGCGCCGCTGGGCTTCACCCCGCGCGACGCCGAGGCCAACCGGCTGGCGCAGGCCTTCAACCTGATGGCCGCCCGGCTGCGCGAGCGGGAGGAGCTGGCCACCCGCCTGGCCGAGCGGGAGCGCGCCGCCATGCTCGGCCGCCTCGCCGCCTCCGTGGCGCACGAGGTGCGCAACCCGCTGGCCGGCATGCTGACGGCGCTGGAGACCACCCGGCGCTTCGGCGACGACCCGGCGGCGCGCGAGCGGGCGCTCGACTTGGTGGAGCGCGGCCTGCGGCAGATCGAGGCGGTGGTGCGCAGCACGCTCGCCACCCACCGCCAGGATGGCGAGCGCCGCCCCGTCTCCGCCGAGGATCTGGAGGATCTGCGCCTTCTGGTGATGCCGGAGGCACGGCGTGGCCAGGTCTGCCTCGGCTGGCGGGTGGCGCTGCCGGAGCCCTTCCCCACCGATGCGCTGCGGCTGCGCCAGCTGCTGCTGAACCTGCTGCTCAACGCCGTGGCCGCGACGCCGGCCGGGCGGGAGGTGCGGCTGCAGGTCACCCGCCCGGCCGAGGGGCTCCTGGTGGCGAGCATCGAGGACGAGGCGGGCGGCCTGCCGCCGGAGGCGGAGCAGCGCCTCTCCGGCGGCGAGGCCAGCGGGGTGGCGGGCGGGCTGGGGCTGGAGATCGCGGCGCAGCTCGCCGCCAGCCTGGGCGCGCGCATCAGCGTCGAGGCCGCGCCGCGCGGCAGCCGCATCACCCTGCACCTGCCCGCCCGCGCGGAGGAGACGCCATGAACCAGACCGCCAACGCGCCGCGCTCCGTGGTGCTGATCGAGGACGATGCGGTGCTGGGCGAGAGCCTGGTGCAGCGGCTGACGCTGGAGGGCATCGCCACCGCCTGGGCGCGCAGCGCGCGCGAGGGCGAGGTGCTGCTGCGCCGCCAGCGCCCGACGCTCATCGTCTGCGACATCCGGCTGCCGGACGGCAGCGGCGAGGCGCTGCTCACCCGGCTGATGCCGGAGCTGGGCGGCACGCCGATCATCGTCGTCACCGCCTTCGGCGATGTGGCGCAGGCGGTGCGGCTGCTGCGCGCCGGGGCCGACGACTACGTGGAGAAGCCCTTCCCCGCGCAGCTGCTGATCGACAAGCTCGCCGCCTATTCGGGCTGGTCGGCGCCCCTGCGCCCGGCGGATGACGGCGCCGGCTGGCGCTCCCCGGCCATGCAGACGCTGCGCCGCCACCTGCTCAAGCTCGCGCGGGTGGACACCACCGTGCTGCTGGGCGGCGAGAGCGGCGCCGGCAAGGAGGTGGCGGCGCGCGCCCTGCACGAGAGCGGCCGGGCCGAGGCGGGCCGCGCGGCGGCGCCCTTCGTCGCCGTCAACTGCGCCGCCATCCCGGCCGAGCTGCTGGAGAGCCAGATCTTCGGCCATGAGCGCGGCGCCTTCACCGGCGCCACCGAGCGCCAGCCCGGCTTCGCCGAGCGTGCCGCCGGCGGCACGCTGTTCCTCGACGAGGTGGCCGAGCTCGGCCCGGCGCCGCAGGCCAAGCTGCTGCGGCTGCTGCAGGAGCGGCGCTTCACCCGCCTCGGCGGGCGGGAGGAGCTGCCGCTGCAGGCGCGCATCGTCGCCGCCAGCAACGCCGACCTGCGCGCCCGCGTGGCCGAGGGCCGCTTTCGCGAGGATCTCTACTACCGCCTCGCCGTGGTGGAGCTGGCGGTGCCGCCGCTGCGCGAGCGGCCGGAGGATCTGGGCGCGCTGGCGGCGCATTTCCTGCGCCACTTCGCCCAGGCCTTCGCGCGGGAGGCGCCGGAGCTGACCGCGCCGGCCTTCGACGCGCTGCTGGCGCACCGCTGGCCCGGCAATGTGCGCGAGCTGCGCAACCGCATCGAGCGGGCGATGGTGCTGGCCGAGGGGCCGCGCCTGGAGCCGGCCGACCTCTTCCCCGAACGCCAGGCGCAGGAGGCGCCGCCGCTCTCGCTGGCCGAGGCGCGCGACGCCGCCGAGCGCGAACACATCCGGCGCGTGCTGGCCCGTTCCGGCAGCCGCGTGGGCGACGCCGCCCAGCTGCTCGGCATCTCCCGCACCACGCTGTGGGAGCGGATGAAGCGCCTCGGCATCAAGGGCTGAGTTTCCAAGGTATCCCCAGGGAGGATCCGTTGAAGGCGACAAGAGACTTCGAAGACATCATCGGCGGCGCGCTGATGATCGCGGGGGGCACGTGGTTCGCGCTCTATTCGCTGAACTACAACATGGGCACGCTGCGGCGGATGGGGCCGGCCTATTTCCCGCTCTCCATCGGCGTGCTGGTCGTGGCGTTCGGGCTGATCATCCTGGTCCCCGCCCTGTTCCGGGCCGGCACCCTGCCGCGGCCCGAATGGCGGCCCTTCCTGGCCATCTGCATCGCGGTGCTGGGCTTCGCGCTGCTGGTCGACCGCTTCGGGCTGATCCCGGCGGTGCTGCTGCTGACTGTCCTGGCCGCCTTCGCGGAACGCAACCCGAGCCTGCGGCTGACCCTGGTGCTCGCCGCCAGCCTCGCCGCCATCGCCGTGCTGGTCTTCACCATGGGCCTCGGCATTCCCATCCCGGCCTACCGGTGGAGCCTCTGATGGACATGTTCGCCAACCTCGCGATGGGCTTCGGTGAAGCCTTCGCGCCGCAGAACCTGCTGTACTGCTTCATCGGCGTGTTCCTGGGCACCTTCGTCGGCGTGCTGCCGGGCATCGGTGGCCTGGCCACCATCTCCATGCTGCTGCCGCTGACCTTCTACGTGCCGCCCACCGCCGCCATCATCATGCTGGCCGGCATCTACTACGGCGCGCAGTATGGCGGCTCCACCGCCTCCATCCTGATGAACCTGCCGGGCACCCCCGCCGCGGCCGTGGCCTGCCTCGACGGCTACCCGATGGCGCAGAAGGGCCGCGCCGGCGTGGCGCTGGCCATGACGACCATCGCCTCCTTCGTCGGCGCCAGCCTCGGCATCATCATCCTCACCGCCTTCTCGCCGCTGCTGGCGGGGGTCGCCCTCTCCTTCGGGCCGGCGGACTACTTCGCGATGATGCTGCTCGGGCTGGTGGCGGCGGCGACGCTGGCGCACGGCTCGCCAGTCAAGGGCATCGCCATGGTGCTGGTGGGGCTCGCGCTCGGCATGGTCGGCACCGACGTGCAGACCGGCCAGCAGCGCTTCACCTTCGACATCCCGCAGCTCGCCGACGGCATCAGCCTCGTGGCGCTGGCCATGGGCCTGTTCGGCGTGGCCGAGGTGATCGGCAGCATCAACCGCATCAAGGCCGGCAGGAGCCAGCACAAGATCACCATGCGCTCGCTGATGCCGACCGGGAAGGACATGAAGGATTCCACCCTGCCGATGCTGCGCGGCACCGGCGTCGGCGCCATCTTCGGCGCGCTGCCGGGGGCGGGCGCCACCATCGCCTCCTTCATGTCCTACGCGGTCGAGAAGAAGGTGGCGCGTGATCCGAGCCGGTTCGGCAAGGGCGCCATCGAGGGCATCACCTCCCCGGAATCCGCCAACAACGCCGCCTCGCAGACCGCCTTCATCCCGACGCTGACGCTGGGCATCCCGGGCGACGCCACCATGGCGCTGATGCTGGGCGCGCTGATCATCCAGGGCATCCAGCCGGGGCCGCGGCTGGTCACCGAGCACCCCGAGCTGTTCTGGGGGCTGATCGCCAGCTTCTGGATCGGCAACGTCATGCTGGTGATCCTGAACCTGCCGCTGATCGGGCTGTGGGTGAAGATGCTGTCCATCCCCTACCGCATCCTCTACCCCGCCATCCTGATGTTCATCTGCATCGGCGTGTACAGCGTCAACAACAGCGCCTTCGACGTGCTGCTGGTGATGATCTTCGGCGTCTTCGGCTACGTCATGGCACTGCTGAAGTTCGAGCCGGCGCCGCTGCTGCTGGGCTTCATCCTCGGGCCGTTGATGGAGGAGCATCTGCGCCGCGCCATGCTGCTCTCGCGCGGCGACGCCATGGTGTTCCTGGAGCGGCCGATCAGCGCCGGCTTCCTGGCCGTCACCGCCGCGCTGCTGGTCTGGGCCGCCGTCGCGCTGATGCGGCAGAACCGGGCGCGGCAGCGCGCCGCCGCGCTGGCGGAATAACGGCAGGGCCATGCAGGAGAAGATCATCGGCCCCTTCCTGGCCTGGATCGCCGCGCACCAGGATTGGGCGGGGCCGGTGGCCTTCCTGCTGGCCTTCACCGAATCCCTGCCCCTGGTGGGGCTGGTCATTCCCGGCTCGGCGCTGCTCTTCGCCGCCGGGGTGCTCATCGTCAGCGAGGCGCTGCCGGCCTGGCCGGTGGTGCTGGGCGCCGGCCTCGGCGCCGCGCTGGGCGACAGCACGGGCTATGTCATCGCGCGCCGCTGGGGCCCGGCGATGGTGCGGCGCCACCTGCCACGCGGACAGTGGCGGCTCTATGCGCGGGCGCGCCTCGGCTTCCGCCGCTGGGGGCTGTGGGCGGTGTTCCTCAGCCGCTTCTTCGCGCCGCTGCGCGCCTTCATCCCCGTGGTGGCGGGGCTGTCGGGCATGCGGCACGGGCGCTTCCAGCTCGCCAACATCCCCTCGGCGCTGCTCTGGGCGCCGCTGCTGCTGATGCCGGGGCAGGCCATCGGCTGGGCCACCGGCCTGTTCCGGCGCGAGGAAGGCTGGCCGATCGCGGCGCTGGCCGGGCTGGGCGTGGCCGGCATGGCGGCGGCGGCCTGGGCGCTGGCCGCCGCCCTGCGGGGCGGCCCCCGCCGCTAGAGCAGATCGCGAGCAGGCTGCTTCGCCTGATCGCATTAAGATGCTCGCGAACACAATGAGCTAGAGCCTTTTCCGTGAGGCAGTACGAACGGAAAAGGCTCTAGCCGCCCACCGCCCCGCCGCCCAGGCGGGTGAAGGAGACCAGCGTGCTGCGCGGCGGCAGGGTCGGGTCGAAGGCCGGCCAGCGCGTGCCGGGGCGGCCATAGCTGGCGCCCGGCTCGGCGCCCGGCGTGCGCACCAGCGCGAACAGCGCCGCGCCGTCCGGGCTCATCGCCGCGCCGCCCAGGGCGGCGCCGCGCGGCGCCCCGTAGAGCGGCAGCGCCAGCCCCCGCCCCGCCCCCTGCGTGTCGCAGCCATAGAGCGCATCGGGCGCGGGCCCTACACGCCCGTCATGGTCGGTGCCGATCCAGAGCCGGCCGCGCCCGTCCAGCGCCAGGGTGGCGGGCGCCTCCGGCCAGGCGGTGCCGAGGCCGGCATGGCGCGGCTCCGGCGCGCCGCCGGTCAGCAGCAGGCTGGCCGAGGCCTCGTCCGACCCATGGTCGCCCCCCGTCGGGCGGATCTCCACCACATGCCCGGCATTGCTGCCGGCGCGCGGGTTCAGCCGGTCCACTTGGTCGGGGCGGCGCGCGGCGTTGCCCTTGCAGGCCAGGAACAGCCGGCTGCCATCCACGGCGAGGCCGCTCGGCAGGTCGAAGGCGGTGGCGCCGAGGCCGGCGGCAGCCGCGATGGGGTTGAGCAGCGTCTGCGCGTCGCGCGGCAGGGCTTCCCAGCGGATCCCCTGGCCGGCGAGGCGCGCCACGGCGAGCGTGCCCTGCTCCAGCGCCCCCGGCTCCGCCGCCGGCCCGTCCGAGACGAAGCGGAACAAGTGGCCGAAGGCGCGCCGGTCGGAGAGATAGACCACGGCGCGGCCATCCCGCCCCAGCGCCGCGGCGGCATCCCCGCGCGGGAAGCGGGCGAGCGCGGTGCGCTTGGCCGGCACCGCGCTCGGGTCCAGCGGGTCGAGCTCCGCCACCCAGCCGAAGCGCAGCGCGTCGCGGAAGCGGGCGTCGAGGGGCGCGAGGCGGGTGGACCAGGGGGCCGGGTCGTCCTCGGCCAGCAGCAGCGTGCCCCAGGGCGTGGCGCAGCCGCCGGAGACCGCCAGCAGCCCCTGCACCGCCTCGCCCACGCTGGCGGAGGCCGGACCGGTGATGCGGCACAGCGTCTCCGCCGTCAGCCGGCGGGACTGGTAGCCGCCATCGGCGACGATCCAGCGGCCGCCCTGCCGCTCCAGGTTCAGCAGCGAGGCGCCCTGCATCATCGCCGCCACGGCCGGGCGGTCCCGCCCGCCGGGGAAGGCCATGGCCGGGTCCACCGTCGGGTGGGCCACCGCCAGCACGGCGCGGCCGATGCCGTCCGCCGCCGCCGGCTGCGGCACCAGGGCGCAGATGCGGCCATCCCAGCCGAACTGGGTGGCGGCGGCCTCGGGCGTCGGCGCGGCGGGGTTCCAGGGCAGCGCGTCGAAGGTGACGCGGTCGCCCCAGCGGGCCAGCACGTCGCGCCGGTAGCCGGGGGCCACCGTGTCGTCCGGCTTCACCGGCAGCAGGGCGGGCGGCATGTCCAGCGTGGTGACCTGGGCATGCGCCGGGCGCGCCGCCGCCAGCGGCAGCGCCGCCCCCGTGGCCAGCAGCGCGCGGCGGGAGAGTGTGTTCACGCCGCCGGCTCCGCCACGGGCCGGGGCGCATCATGCACCGTCACCGCCGGCAGGGCGCCGTCGAAGCGCTCCACCTCGACGAGGCAGGACTGTGCCGCGCTGCCCTGGCCGAGGCGGGAGGTGCCGATGTCGCGCGTCAGCACGTTGGGGTTGCCGTGCACGTCGAGCCCGCCCTGCTCCGGCGAGGGGTCCCACCAGGCGCCGGTGGCCATGGCCACCACGCCGCGCCGGATGCCCTCGCTGAGGCGCAGCCCGGCGAGGCAGGCGCCACGGTCGTTGAACACGCGCAGGATGTCGCCGTTCCGCAGGCCGCGCGCGGTGGCGTCCTGGGGATGCATCAGCAGCGGCTCGCGGCCCTGGATCTTGTCGGCGGCGGCGACGCGGCCGGGGTCGAGCTGCCCGTGCAGCCGGGTGGCGGGCTGGTAGGAGAGCAGGTGCAGCGGGAACCGCGCGGCGAGCGGCGCGCCGAGATACTCCTCCGGCGCCTGCCAGCGCGCATGGCCGCCGATCTCGTCGTAGCCGAAGCCGGCGATGGTCTCCGAGTACAGCTCCACCTTGCCGGAGGGCGTGTTCAGCGGATGCGCCGCCGGGTCGCGCGCGAAGTCGGAGAAGAGAACAAAATCCTCCTCCGGCGGCGGGATCTCGATGAAGCCCTCGGCCCAGAAGCTGTCGTAGTCCGGCGCGTCGAAGCCGAAGCGGGCGCAGGCCTGGCGCCAGCGCTCGTAGAGGTGGCGCAGCCAGGCGGCCTCGTCCCGCTGCTCGGTGAAGCGGTCGCGGAAGCCGCAGGCCTCGGCGATGTCGGTCAGCATGTCGTGGTCGTTGCGCGCCTGGCCCAGCGGCGGGATGGCCTGGTGCATGGCGCGCAGGAAGCGGTCGCGCGAGGAGGAGGCGATGTCGTTGCGCTCCAGCGTCGTCGTCGCCGGCAGCACGATGTCGGCGTGGCGGGCGGCGGCCGTCCACCACGGCTCCTGCACGATGATGGTCTCCGCCCGGTTCCAGCCGCGCCGCAGCCGGTTGAGGTCCTGGTGGTGGTGGAAGGGGTTGCCGCCCGCCCACCAGATGATGCGGATGTCGGGCAGCACGATGTCCCGCCCGTTGTATTGCAGGATCTCGCCCGGCCGCTCCAGCAGTTCGGTGACGCGCGCGACGGGGATGGAGAGGCCGCCCGGGTTGCGCGTGGCCGGCAGCGAGACGGAGGGCAGCTCGCGGCGCGGCGTGCCCATGCCGTTGAGCGAGCCATAGCCGAACATCACCCCCTCGCCCGGCTTGCCGATGCCGCCCAGCGCCGCGGCCAGCGCCACCAGCGCCCACCAGGGCTGCTCGCCATGCTCGGCGCGCTGGATCGACCAGGTGGCGGTGAGCATGGTGGGCAGCCGCGCCGCCTCCAGCGCCAGCGCCCGGATGGTCTCGGCCGGCACCTCGGTGATGGCGGCGGCCCAGGCGGCGGTCTTGGGGGTGCCGTCCGTCTCGCCCAGCACGTAGGGGCGCAGCCTGTCCCAACCGGTGCAGTGGGTGGCGAGGAAGCCGCGATCCTCCAGCCCGGCATCGACCAGCGTGTGGATCATGGCGAGGATCAGCGCCGTGTCGGTGTTGGGGCGGATCGGCACCCATTGCGCGTCGAGGAAGTCCGGCGTGTCGCCCCGGAAGGGCGAGATGTTGACGAAGCGCACGCCCGCCGCCGCCACCTGCTTCAGCCAGGGCACGTATTCATGCGCGCCGGCGCCGCCGGCCGTGACCAGCGCGTTCTTCAGCGGCAGGCCGCCCAGGCAGATCATCAGCTTCGTGTGCCGGAGGATGCTGCGCCAGTCCGTCACCGGCCCCTGGATCACCTCGTTGGTGCCGAGGATATGCGGCATCAGCGTCATGCCGGCGCCGTAGGAATAGTTCGTCACCTGGTTGGTGTAGCCACCGCCGAGGCCGAGGAAGCGCTGCAGCTGGCTCTTGGCGTGGTGGAAGCGCCCGGCGCTGGACCAGCCATAGGAGCCGCCCATGATGCTGGGGTGGCCGAACTCGGCGCGCACGCGCTGCGTCTCCTCCGCCACGAGGCGGATGGCGCGGTCCCAGGAGACGGGGACGAAGTCGCGGTCGCCGCGCTCGGCGCCGCGCCGCTCGCCGCGCAGCCAGCCGGCGCGCACATGCGGGCGGTCGATCCGGCTCTTGGCGTGCACCACGTCGGGGATGGCGTCGATCAGCGGCCCGGGATGCGGGTCGCGGTGGAAGGGGCGGACGCCCACCACGCGGCCCTGCTCCACCACCGCGTCGAAACTGCCCCAGTGCGCGGCGTGCGGCTTGATCCCCGACATGCTGCTCCATCCTCCAGCCAATGGCGGCGGAGAATGCGCCGGCAGGCGGCGGGGGGCAAATGCACGCGGCGCACGGCGCGCAAAAAAAAACGCGCCCCTTCAGGGGCGCGATGCGGGCGGGGCCGGGAAAGGGGCGCCGTTCAGCGGCTGCCCGTGGCATCCATGTTGAGGTTGCGAACGGCGCCGGCCATGTGCTCGGCATGGGCGCTGCGCACCGAGGGGGCCTCGGCCATTTCCTCGAAGCCGGCCTCGCCCTTGGCCATCATGGTGCCGGAGGCGCGGTTGTGGATGAAGCCGTTGGTGGCATAGACGCGGCCATAGGCGTCGTCGCTACGGCCGACCTGCACGCGCACCGCCGTCCAGTCGTTGCGGTCCGACACGTCGATGACGGAGACGCCGCGCTGGACCGTGCCCTTGCGCAGCCCCGGGCCTTCCCAGTTGGCGTGGTCGATCAGCACCTCGCGCGGGCCGATGACGCGGGAGACGACGGCGACATGCCCAAGCCGCATGCCACCCGAGGCGCGGAAGCTCAGCACCGAGCCACGCTCGGGCCGGTTGCCCCGGGCATAGACGCCGGCGGCGCTGGCCCACCAGGTATGGGCGTTGCCGGAAAGCTCGATGCCGCTGATGGCGCGGGCGAAGGGCACGCAGGAGATGTTCTCGGCGCGGCGCAGCTCGGCCGGGAGCGGCTTGAGCGTCGGCGACTTGGCGCTGCGGGCGGCAGCCGGCTGGTGCAGGGCGGCGCGCGGCTGCTTGACGGTCTCCCGGGTGTTGCGGCCGGTTGCCGCATCGGCGGCCACAGGCACGGCGCACATCGCCCCGAAGAGAACGGCAAATGCCACTGCTGCGCTGTTTACCCGCATGAAACCCCCAAAGCCCTGTCTCCACTACGGCCTGCACCGCGTTGTTATTCCGCTAGCAAGGACGTGAGGGCGGCGGCAATGCCGGAGCTTGTTACTGGGGGAAATACGACGTGATTCGCATTTTCACGCAGTACGTGAGGGTCCTCAATAAGACCTTAATCCTAAACCACCGAAGATCTCTGCAATTTACCACAGTGTTGCGGCAAAAATGCAACAGCCCTGCCGCAGCAGGGATTCCGCTAAGCATATGTTTCAAAAACAAGAAAGGCGCCGGGAAGTTGCATCCCCGGCGCCAATTTCTTTCCGGACGCCCGGAATTCCGGGCCCGCTTTGGCTCAGCGGCAGGCGGTGACCATGATCTCAACCAGGTGGCGCGGGTCGGCCATGTTGGCCTGCACGCAGGCGCGCACCGGGGCGCCGCCTTCCGGCAGCCAGGCCGTCCAGAGCTTGTTCATCGCGTCGCGGTCGCGAATGTCCTTCAGCCAGATCTGGGCCTGCAGCAGCCGGGTCTTGTCGGTGCCGTGGCCTTCCAGCGCGGCGTCGATCTTGGCCAGCACCTGCTTGGTCTGGCCGACCACGTCCTGCGACAGGTCGTCGGCGGTCATGCCGGCCAGGAAGACGAAGCCATGATACTCGACGGCGCCGGAGAGGACCGGGTTGACGTCGTGGCGGGTGATCTTGCTCATCGGATCTTCGCACTCCCTGCTGTGAAGCCGCCGGGCCGGGCGAATCCGGCCGGCGGCATGGGGCCCGGCGCTTCTAGGCCGCACATGGACGGCCCGCAAGGCAGGCGCCGCCCGCCCATCGAGCCCTCCGCTCAGGGCACCGCGTGCGCGCCCCCCGAGGCCGCGGCCACGATCATCGTCTCGAACACCGACACGCCGTGCACCGCCTGCTCCAGCGGCAGCGGATAGGCCGGGCCACCCGCCACGGCGGCGGCGAAGGCCTCCAGCTCGGCGCGCTCGATGTCCACCTTCGGGAAGTCGCGGGTGAAGCCCTCCCCCTCGCGCGGGCGATAGACGAGGTGCTCGTGGTCGGTCAGCTCCGCCCAGCCCTCGCTGCCGTAGAGGGCCACGCGCCAGCAGCGCGGCGCATAGGCCAGGGTGGCGAAGGTGCCGGTGGCGCCGCTGGCGAAGCGGCAGAGCATGGCGGTGGTGTCGTCGAGCCCGTTCTCCAGCACGCGGGCGGTGCTGTGCACGGCCACCTCGCCGATGGGGCCGGCCAGGTTCACCATCATGTCGATCATGTGGATGCCCATGCCGCCCATGCCGCCGAGCGGGCTCTCGCTGCGGTCGGCGCGCCACATGCCGGCCTTGTAGGCGGCGGCGCCGGGGCCACTGAAATGCCCCTCCACATGCAGCAGCGTGCCGATGCGGCCATCGGCCAGCATCGCCTTCAGCTCCGCCACCGCCGGCAGGAAGCGGCGGTTGTGGCCGAGCGCCAGCACCACGCCCGCCTCGCGGCAGGCCGCCACCGCCGCCTCGGCGCTGGCCTTGCTCAGCGTGAAGGGCTTCTCCACGAAGACCGGCTTGCCCGCCCGCGCGGCGGCGATCACCTGCTCGGCGTGCAGCTTGTGCGGCGTGGCCAGCACCACCGCCTGCACCTCCGGGTCGGCCAGCACGGCCTCGAAGCTGTCGTGCAGGCGCAGGCCCTGGGCGGCGGCCCAGTCGCGCGCCTTCTCCGGCGTGCCGGTGCTGCCGGCGACGAAGCGGAGGCCCGCCTCGTTGCGGCCCTGCACGCTCTCCACCAGGGTGCGGCCCCAGCGTCCCATGCCGACGATCGCGGCTTGCAGGCTCATCGCTTCTCTCCTTCGAGGGTTTCGTCCGGGGGCGGGCCTTCCAGCGCCGCCTCGATATCCCGGTAGCGCGTCCAGCCCCAGGCGAAGACCAGCAGCCCGAGCACGACGCCCACCAGCGTGGGCCAGCGCAGGCCGAACGCCTCCCCCGCCGCGCCGAGCAGCAGCGCCCCGAGCGCCGGGCAGGCACGGGTGATCATGCCCCACAGCGCCAGCACCCGGCCGCGCATGGCCGGGTCCGCCGCCGTCTGGGCGAGCTGCTGCACCGAGATGCCGTGCAGCGAGGCGGTGGCGCCGATCAGCGCCGCGCAGAGCAGGCCGAAGGGGAACCAGCCCGTCGCGACGAAGCCCGCCGTCGCCACCGCCTGGGCCAGCCCGGCGAGGATGGCGATGCGGGTGGCGCCGTTGGTGCGCCCGCGCGCCGCCAGCCACAGCCCTGCCACCAGCGCGCCGATGCCGAAGCAGGCGGTGATCAGCGCCAGCGATTCGGCGCCGCGGCCGAAATTGCGCTCGACGAAGGGCGGCAGCAGCTCCTGCACCGCGCGCAGCAGCACGCCGAGCGAGGCGGCATACAGCAGCAGCGGCCCGAGCCCGGGGTGGCGCGCCACGTAGCCCCAGCCCTCCCGCACCTCGGCGAACAGGCTGGCGGTGGCGGGGTGGCCGTGCCGGTGCGCCGGGTCCACCCGCAGCATCGGCATGGTGACGACGGCGCTGAGATAGGCCACCGCGTTGCAGGCGATGGCCGGCGCCACGCCGAAGCCGGCGATGACCGGCCCGGCCAGCGCCGGCCCGATGAAGCGCGCCACGTTGAAGATGAGGCTGTTGCAGGCCACCGCCGCCGGCAGGTCGGCGCGGCCGACGATGCCGGCCATCAGCGTCTGCCGCGCCGGCTGGGCGAAGCTGGCGGCGGTGCCGCTGAACAGCTCCAGCAGCAGCAGGTACTCGATGCGCATGGCGCCGGTGGCGACCAGCGCGGCCACCGCCGCCGCCGCCAGCCCGATGGCGGCCTGCGAGACGGTGGCGAGGCGCAGCCGGTCCACCCGGTCCGCCACCGCGCCGGCGATGGGGCTGATGACGGCCGCCGGCGCCAGGTCGCAGAAGGCGACGAGACCGACCCAGAGGGCGCTTCCCGTCAGCTCCCAGGCCAGCCAGGCGACGGCGATGCGGTGCATCCAGAGCCCGGTCCAGGCGGCCAGGCTGGCGCCGAAGAAGATGCGGGCGTTTCGGGTCGCCAGCGCGCGTCCCAGCGCGCCGAAGGGCGACCGGAACAGCGGCAGCTCAGGAGCCCCGCCCGCCCCCCGTGGGTGAGGCCGGGCCAGGCTGGTCCTGGGCGCCGCGCATGCATTCGTCGAGCAGCCGGTCCCGCTCGAAGCGGGCGCCGAGCTGCGAGCGCTCCAGCGGGTTGCCCATGTAGGCGCCGCTGCCCAGCCGCGACTCGGCCTCGTCCACCCGCATGGTCTGGCCACGCTCGCGGAAGCGCATCTGCCGCTCGACCTGGTCGCGGCAGGCGGCGCTGGTGGCGTCCCGCTGGCGCTGCTCGGGCGTGGCCGGCGGCGGCGCGGCGCAGGCACCCGTCAGCAGCATCAGGGGAAGGATCAGGCGTTTCATGGCGCGCTCCGGCGGTGTCAGGCAGAGGATCGGGCGAGGGCCGCGCGCCGGAGGCCGGGCGGGCGGATCAGCGCGTGGCGCCCTGCCCCGCGACTCCCGTCTCCGCCCCTGCCCCCGCCGCGCCGGCGATGCGGTTGGACAATAGACGCTTCATGCCGGTTTCGTCGAACCGGGCCCCGCCATCCAGCGGCGCGGCGGCGGCGGCGGCCAGCAGCGCCGGGTGCAGCTCGATCCCGTCGGCGGCGATGGCGAACAGGCCGCGCGCCCAGGCCGCCCGGCCGAGCAGCTCGACCAGCGCCAGCAGCCGCAGGCAGAGCGCCAGCCCCGGCAGGGTGCCGAGCCCCACGGCGCGGTCCACCGCCTCCGCCCAGCAGGCGGCATCGGCATCGGCCAGCGCCATCACGGCGCCGCCCTCGAAGGCCAGGGTGCGGTGCGGCCCCCAGGCCTCGGCGGCGGCGGCGGCGCGCGCCGCGTCCCAGGCCAGGCTGAGGGCGCGGGGGGCGACGGGCGGCAGGGTCTCGGGCGAGCCGGGGATGGCGTAGTGCAGCGCGCCATCCGCCGCGACAGCGACGTGGATGGCGCCCTCTCGGGCGGAACGGGGCATCGCTTCAGAATGGGGACGCGGAGGGCGCGGCGCCAGGGCCGGCGCCAGGGCCGGCGGGAGGGCCGGCGGGTGCGGAGGACGCACCGCCCGGCAGCCAGAGGCCGGGCGCCCGGATGCCAGCGCAGGCACGGCATCCGGGCATTCCCCCACCCTTGGGGAGGTCTGGCCGGGGCGGTCCCGGCCAGTGGGCGGGCTCGGCGATCGTGGTCAGTGCGCGGGCGCGGTGGGGCCGGAGGGGGTGGTGGCGATCTGCGGCTTCTCGCCCGAGGCCGCATCCTGCCCCAGGCTGCGCGCCAGCCAGCCGCCCAGAACCGCGCCCGCCATCGGCGCCAGCCAGAACAGCCAGAGCTGGAAGATATAATCCCCGCCCGCGAACAGCGCCGGCCCGGTGCTGCGCGCCGGATTAACCGAGGTGTTGGTGACGGGGATGGACAGCAGGTGGATCAGCGTCAGCGCCAGCCCGATGGCGATCGGCGCGAAGCCGCCCGGTGCCTTCGGCGCCGTTGCGCCCATGATGACCACCAGGAAGACGGCGGTGGCCACCACCTCCATCAGCAGGCAGGCCAGCAGCGTGTACTGGCCCGGGCTGAGCGCGCCGTAGCCATTGGCGGCGAAGCCGCCCGGCTCGAAGCCGGGCTTGCCGCTGGCGATGAGGTAGAGCAGGGCCGCCGCCGCGACCGCGCCCGCCACCTGCGCCGCCATGTAGGGCAGCAGCGTGGCGGAGGGCACGCGCCCACCCACCCACAGGCCGAGCGTGACCGCCGGGTTGAAGTGCCCACCCGAAATGGGGCCGACCGCATAGGCCATGCAGAGCACGCTCAGCCCGAAGGCCAGGGCGACACCCGTGAAGCCGATGCCGAGGCCAGGATAGGCGGCCGCCAGCACGGCGCTGCCGCAGCCGCCGAAGGTCAGCCAGGCGGTGCCGAGGAACTCGGCCGCCATGCGCCTGCTCATGTCCATCCCCTTGGCTCCCTGACCGGATGCGACCGTGGACCGGCTTTGCCAGCGGCACCGCCACGGCCCCTTCAGCTTAGCCAGCATCCTGACATTTTCTTACAGTTATGGTGACGCAACGGCATGCCCCCGGTTGAACAAGCCGAGAGCGAAACAGATGTGCCGGGTGGACCTAGCCCGGCTTTTGCCTAGCATCGGCGCCATGACCCATCCCGCCGATCTCTCCGCCACCGAGGCCGCCGCGCGCATCGCCGCCGGCAGCCTCTCCCCCGCCACCCTGGCCGAGGCCTGCCTGGAGCGCGCCGCGGCGCGGGACAGCACGGTGCGCGCCTTCGCCACGCTGGAGCCCGCGCGGGTGCGGCAGGCCGCGGCGGCGGCGCTGCCCGGCCCGCTGCACGGCCTGCCGGTGGGCGTGAAGGACGTGCTCGACACCGCCGACCTGCCCTCGCAATACGGCTCGCCCATCTGGGCCGGGCACCGGCCGCGCGCCGATGCCGCCGCCGTGGCGCTGGCGCGGCGCGCCGGCGGTGTCATCCAGGGCAAGACCGTCACCACCGAGTTCGCGACGCGCCACCCCGGCCCCACCACCAACCCGCACGACCCGGCGCGCACCCCGGGCGGCTCCAGCCAGGGCTCGGCGGCGGGGGTGGCGGCGGGCTTCTTCCCGCTGGCCTTCGGCACGCAGACGGCGGGCTCCGTGCTGCGCCCCGCCGCCTATTGCGGCATCGCCGGCTTCAAGCCGAGCTACGGGCTGATCCACCGCGCCGGCATGAAGGTGATGAGCGAGAGCCTGGACACGATCGGCGTGTTCGGCCGCGGCGCGGCCGATTGCGCGCTGTTCGCCGGCGCGCTGACGGGGCTGGATTTTTCCGCCAGGCCCGAGGCGGCGCCGCGCATCGCCCTCTGCTTCGGCCCCGGCGAATTGCTGCTGACCGAGGACAGCCGCGCCCGCATCGAGGCGGTGGCCGCCGCCTGCGCCCGCGCCGGGGCGCGGGTGACGCCGGTCCCGCTCACCGCGCCGCTGCGGGCGGCGGTGGAGGCCCACCCGGTGGTGATGAACGCCGAGACGGCGCACGCCCTGGCCTGGGAGCGCAACGCGACGCGCGCCCTCATCTCCCCTGTGCTGACCGAGCGGCTGGACTGGGCCGAGAGCCTGCCCGCCACCGCCCTGATCGAGGGGCGCGCCACCTTCGCCACCGCCCGCGCCGCCTTCCGCGACCTGATGGCGGAGTACGACATCCTGCTCACCGCCTCCGCACCCTCCGAGGCGCCGCTGGGGCTGGAGGCGACCGGCGACCCGGCCTGCAACGCGCTGTGGACGGCGCTGCACGGCCCCTGCATCAGCCTGCCCGCCGGCACCGGCGCCGCCGGCATGCCGCTCGGCGTGCAGCTCGTGGCTCCCTTCGGCGCCGATGCCGCGCTGCTCGGCTGGGCCGGCTGGGTGGAGCGGGTGATCGGCGCCTGAGGCGGCCCGGAACAGGAGGAAGCGCGATGACGGTGTTCCTGTGCACGGCCTGCGGCACCGCCTACCCGGAGGCCGCCGCGCCACCCGATGCCTGCCCCATCTGCCAGGACGAGCGGCAATACGTCCCCGCCACCGGCCAGGCCTGGACGGGGCGGGAGGCGCTGGCGCAGGGCCACCGCAACGCCTGGCGCCGCCACGAGCCCGGCCTGTTCAGCGTGCAGACGGTGCCGGCCTTCGCCATCAACCAGCGCGCCTTCCTGCTGGTCACGCCGCACGGCAACATCCTGTGGGACTGCATCGCGCTGCTCGACGCGGCGACGGAGGCGCTGGTGCATGGGTTGGGCGGGATCCGCGCCATCGCCATCTCGCACCCGCACTACTACACCACGATGCAGGATTGGGCGGCCGCCTTCGGCGCCACCCTGCACCTGCACGCGGCGGACCGGGACTGGATCATGCGCCCCTCCCCCGCCCTGCGCCTGTGGGAAGGAGAGACGCTGGAGCTGGCGCCGGGAGCGACGCTGATCCGCGCCGGCGGCCACTTCCCGGGCGGTACCGTGCTGCACTGGGCGCAGGCCGCCGAGGGCGCCGGCGCCCTGCTGGCGGGCGACATCGTCCAGGTCGCCCCCGGGGCGCGGCGGGTGTCGTTCCAGTGGAGCTACCCGAACATGCTGCCGCTGCCCGCCGATGCGGTGCGGCGCATCGCCGCCACCCTGGCGCCCTGGCGCTACGAGCGCATCTACGGCGCCTTCGCCGGGCAGGAGGTGCTGCGCGACGGGCCGGGGATCGTCGCCCGCTCGGCTGCCCGGTACGTGGAGCTGCTGGACGGCCGGATGTAGCGCCGGCCCCTACCGGTCGGGCCGGAACACGTGCAGCATGAACCACTGCTCCAGATGGGCCCGCACGATGGGGTCGATCACCGCCTCCAGCGCGGCGATGTCGGCCTCCAGCGCGCCGCTGACCGGCACGGGCGGCAGGAAGCGCAGCCGGAAGCGCGGCCCCGGCTCGCGCAGCGCATAGGCCGGCACCAGGGCCGCGCCGGTCTTCGCCGCCAGCCGCAGGGCGGTGGCGATGTTGCCGCCGGTGGGCAGGGGCCGGCCCAGGGCGGGGGCGTTCACCCGGCCGCCCTTGTACTCGTCGAGATAGATCAGGAAGGGCGCGCGCCCCGCCTGCACCCGCCGCAGCGCCTCACGCGCCGCGCTGGTGCTGGGCGGGATCAGCCGCGCCCCGTAATCGGTGCGGGCCCGCACGGCGATGGCGTGCTTCGCCGGGCTGGCGGGCGGCTGGTAGATGGCGTCGAGCCCCCGCCCCATCCCGCACAGCGCGGCGCCGATCACCTCCCAGTTCCCCAGGTGCAGCCCGCCCACGATCACGCGCCCCGGCGGCAGGTTCTCCGCCCCCTCCACCAGGATGCGCCCCTCCGCCCACAGGCGGCTGAGTGCCGAGAACTCGGCCAGGCAGCGCGCCACCTGGCCGAGATTGTCCAGCGCCAGGGCGCGGCGCGCGTCAGGGCCAAGCTCCGGCCGCAGCGCGGCGAGCGCGGCCTCGGTGCGGGCGAGCTTCCCCTTGTGCCGCAGCGGGATGGCGAAGCGCGCCAGACCCGCCCCCATCGCCGAGCAGAGCGGCACCGGCAGCATCCGCATGAGGCCGTGCAGGGCGCGATCCTTGGCGCTGTCCAGACGCACCTTGAGGGTAGGCTCAGACATGGCGGGGCAGCAGGTGCATGGGCAGCGTCTCGCCCGGACGCAGCGTCAGCCGGCAGACGGGATAGACCACCGTGCCCGGCACCAGCCGCGGCGTCACGCCGCGCGCCAGGGTGGCCAGGCACAGCACCGCCTCGGTGAGGCCGAAGGCCGCGCCGGTGCAGACGCGCGGCCCGATAGCGAAGGGAATCCAGGTGTAGCGCGGCTTGGCCGCGGCCTCCCCCCCGGGCAGGAAGCGCTCGGGGCGGAAGGCGTCCGGCTCGTGCCACAGCTTGCGGTGCCGGTGCAGCAGCCAGGGCACGGCGATGACGAGCGAACCCTTGCGCACCGGCTGGCCGCCGATCTCGCCCGCCGCCACCGCCTCCCGCGCCAGCAGCGGCACGGGCGGGTAGAGGCGCAGCGTCTCCTCCACCACGGCGCGGGTGTAGCGCAGCCGCTCCATGTCGGCGTAGCGGGCGGGGCCGGGCAGCGCGTCGGCCTCCGCCTGCAGGCGGGCCAGCACGGCCGGCGACTGGCTGAGCAGGTACCAGGCCCAGGCCAGGGTGTTGGCCGTGGTCTCGTGCCCGGCCATGAACAGCACGGCGGCCTCGTTGCGGAAGGCCTCGCGCTCCATCGGGCGGCCGGTGGCGGGGTTGATGCCCTCGGCCATCGAGCGGATCAGGCTGGCCTCGTCGCCGGCGCGGCCGGAGAGGACATGCCCGATCAGCCCGTCCAGCACCGCCTGGATGCGCTGCCCGGCGCGGCGGGCGCGGCGGGGCTGCCAGCGCGGCATCCAGTCCGGCAGGCCGAGCAGCGAGATCAGGTCGGTCTGCCCGACGGCGCGCTGGTATTCGGCGAAGGCGCTGACCACGGTGGCCGCGGCACCACCGCCGAGCTGCCGGCCGAAGATGGTGCGGCAGATGATCTCGGCCGTCAGGTGGCCCATCTCGGCCAGCATGTCGACCGGCTCGGCCGGGTCGCACCGCGCCCAGGCCTCGGCCCGCTCGGCGGCGGCCTCGGTGATGGGGGGCGTCAGGGCGGCGAGGCGCGAGACATGCGTCACCGGCGCCACCACCCGGCGGCGCTCCTTCCACAGCGCGCCGTCGCTGATGAACAGCCCGTCGCCCAGCAGCGGGCGCAGCGCGTGGCGCATCTGCGGCGACTTCCGCTCGAAGGCGGGGGCCTGGTCGACGAAGGCCTCCTGCACGGTGGCGGGGCTGTTGCAGATGATGATGTCGCGCATCAGCACGCGGCGGCGCAGGATCTCCCGCTCGAAGCAGGACTGCGGCCAGAAGTCGAGGAAGGAGCGGCGCAGCGAGCGCAGCAGCTCGCGCAGCGGCGGCAGCCGGCGCGGCCGTGGCGGATAGGGCGGCACGAAGGCCGGCGCCTCCTCCCCCGCGAGAGGGGAAAGACCGGCCGGCTCGGCGTGGGAGAGGGTCATGCGGCACGCCCAGGTTTCGGTGCCGCAGCATAGCGCAACCGGGCGGGGCTGGTCACGCAGCCCCGCCCGGCGCATGGCGCCGGGGCCGCCTCAGGCGGCGGTCAGCACCACGCGGCCATGCACCTTGCCGTCCTTCAGGCGGTTCAGCACGCTGTTCACCGCCGAGCGCGGCTCGGTGCTGACCGGCAGGGGCGAGAGCTTGCCCTGCTGCGCCAGCTCCACCACCTCGCGTAGCTCCTGCGGGTTGCCGACATAGCTGCCGCGCACGGTCAGCGCGCGGGTGGCCATCAGCGGCAGCGGCAGGTTCAGTTCGCCGCCGAACAGCCCGACCTGGATCAGCTTGCCGCCCTTGGCCAGCGCGTCGAAGGCGAAGCGGGCGGTGGCGGTGCCGTTCACCAGGTCGATCACCGCATCCACCGGGCCGCCGGCCGCCTCGACGAGGCGCTTCGTCGTGTCGTCGCCGCCCGCCTGCACGGTGGCGGTGGCGCCGGCCTTGCGCGCGCCCTCCAGCTTCTCCTCCGAGATGTCGACCACCACGATGTTCTTGTGGCCGAGCGCCTTGAGCACCTCCACCGCGTTCAGCCCGAGCCCGCCGGCGCCGACGACGACGATGGCCTTCTCGGCCGGCATCGGCATCACCTTGCGGATGGCGGAATAGACCGTGATGCCGGAGCAGGCGTAGGTGGCGGCGACCGAGGGGTCGAGCCCGTCGAAGGCGACGAGGTGGCGCGGGCTGCGCGCCACCACATGGCTGGCATAGCCGCCATTCTGGTAGACGCCGAGGCTGCGCGCCGCCACCTGGCACATATTGTCCTCGCCCGCCTGGCAGCGCTCGCACTTGCCGCAGCCGAGCCAGGGGAAGACGATGCGGGTGTCCCCCACCTTCACGCCCTTGGCCTCCGGCCCGAGCTTGACCACGCGGCCGACGATCTCGTGGCCCATGATCAGCGGCAGCACCACGCCCCGGTCGGTCAGCGACAGGCGCCCGCGGCTGCCGAGGTCGTAGCCGCCCTCCCAGATGTGCAGGTCGGAATGGCAGACGCCGCTATGCGTCACCTCCAGCAGCACTTCCTCGCCGGTCGGCTCCGGCGTCGGGAACTCCATGTCCTCCAGCGGTTCACCGCACTTCACCACGGCCCAGCCACGCATCGGGTTCACTCCCACAATTCTTGGACGGGGGAATGGGAAACCCTGGCGGCGGGCCGGTCAAGGCCCCGGCTGAACAAGCCCGCGTTCAGCGCCCCGGCGCGGCGCCGCCCGGGCCCCGCGCGGTCAGCGCGCGGCGGATCTCGGCCTCCGCCTTGGCCAGCTCCACCGTCGCGTGCCGGCGGGCGGCGCGGCCCTCCTCGGCGATGCGCAGGCTGTCCTCCAGCGTCGCCACCAGCGCGGCATTGGCCCGCTGCACGGCGTCGAGGTCGAACACCCCGCGCTCCAGCTCGGTGCGCGCCTCGGCATTGCCCTGGCGCAGCGTCTCGGCATTGGCGGTGAGCAGGCGGTTGGTCAGGTCGGTGGCGGCGCGCACGGCGCCGCTGGCCTCGCGCATGTTGCGGATGGCCAGCGCCTGGGCCAGCTGGGTGCGCCAGAGCGGCACGGTGTTGGCCAGCACGGAATGAATCTTGGCAGCCAGTGCCTTGTCGTTCTCCTGGATCAGCCGCATGCCAGGCAGCGACTGCATGGCCACCTGCCGGGTCAGGCGCAGGTCGTGCACGCGGCGGTCCAGCTCGTCGCGCGCCGCGCGCAGGTCGCGCAGGCGCTGCGGCGCCAGCGGCTGGGCGGCGTCGTTCGCCTCGCGCTCGGCGGCGGGGATGATCTCGGCGTCGGTGCGGGCCAGCACCGCCTCGCCGGCGGCGATATGCTCGGCCAGCGCGTGGAACCATTCCAGCGTGGCGCCGTAGAGCCGCTCCAGCCGCTCCACATCCTCGAGCAGCCGGGTGCGGTGGCCGTCCAGCCGGTCGCCCGCCGCCTCGATCTGGCCGCGCACGCCCTCGTAGCGCTGGATGATGGCGGTGGCCTCCGCCCGGCCGCGGTTGAACAGCCGGCCGAGCAGGCCGGGCTTCTCGCCGGCCTGGGTCACGTCGAAGCCGCGCAGCGTGGCGAGCAGGCCGGAGAGCGCCTCCCCCGCCTCGCCCGTCGCCTGGTTGCGGGCGGCGCCCAGCATGGCGTCCGCCGCCGCCGTGGCGCGGTTCTGCGCCTCCGCGCCGAAGCGCAGGATGGTGGAGGGGTCGCGCAGGTCGATCTCGGCGGCCAGCGCCGCCACGCGCTGCGGCGCCACCGGGCGCTCGGCCTGGCTCCCGCGGGTCTCGGTCGTCGTGCCGCTCATGATGCGTAGCCCTCCTGGCGCAGGCGGTCGGCCAGCACCTTCACCTGGATCTCCAGCGCCTCGGTCTCCTCGGCGCGCAGCCGGTCGCGCAAGGACAGGCTGCCGCGCGCCATGTCGCCGATCAGCAGCGGCAGGCCGGGCGGCGGCGCCGCGCCCTGCGCCAGGCTGCGGTCGATTCGCTCCAGCCCGTCGAGCTGCAAATTGAGGAAGCGGCGCGCCTCGCCGGTGTGCTCGGGGCGGCGCTCCAGCTCGGCGGCCAGGGCGCGCAGCCCCTCCAGCGCGGGAGCGAGGCGGGGATCGGCGCCGGACAAGGTGGCCAGGCGCACCCGCACCGCATCCAGCGGGCCGGGCGCCGGCGGCGGCACGGGCTCCGGCTCGGGCGGGACGCTGTCCTCATACAGCAAGCGCGTGCCGAAGAAGGCCATGGCGCCGAACACCACCGCGCCGAGCGGCGGCACCGCGCCGGCGAGGCCGGCCACCAGCCCGGTGGCGACGCCCGCCAGCGCCGAGGCCTGCCGCACCCGGCCGCGCCGCAGCCGGCGGATGGCCAGCCAGAGCAGGCCCATGCCCAGCAGCACGCCGAGCAGCGGCCGCTGCGCGCCGGAGAGCAGCGCGATCAGCAGCGTCGGCGCCAGCGGCAGGGCCAGCAGCACCAGCACCGTGCCGCGCAGCCGGCGCAGCTGCTGGCCGAGATGGGCGATGCCGTCGCTGCGCTCCAGCCGCGCGCGCCAGGGCGGGAGACGGCCGCTCACGAGAACAGCCCGATGACCGAGCGGAAGAAGGCCAGCACCGCCACCAGCCACAGCGAGCAGCCGAGCAGCGCGAAACCGCCGGCGCGGCGTAGCGCGTCGCGCCCGGTGAGGGCCAGCCGGTCCTGCGCGGGGGCGGGGCCGGGCCGGAGGGGGGATGCGGGTGTCATGCCGCTCAGATTGCCCTGGCGGGCCGCGCAATCAAGCAGCGCGAGCGGGGCGGCATCATGCCGCCGCCCCGCTTTTTGCTCAGGTGCCAGCCTCAGGCGCCGACCACGCCGCCACCCTTGCGGGTGATGGCGATGATGGACGGGCGCGGCGGCGTCGCGGCGTCGAAATCCGGCCAGCGGGTGGAGGGCTCGGCGAAGTGGCTGCCCTTGTCGTCGCCCGGGTGCTGGATGGCCAGGAACACCGTCTCGTCATCCGGCGTGAAGCAGGGGCCGCACACCTCGGCGCCGGTCGGCGCCTGATAGAACAGGCGGGTCAGGCCGCGGCCGGGGCCGGCGGTGTCGGCGGCGTAGAGGCCGTCCGCCACCTTCGAGGTGCCGGGGGCGCCGTCGGTCGAGATCCAGATGCGGCCCTTGCTGTCGAAGGTGCAGTTGTCCGGGCAGGAGAGCCAGCCCTCGGCGCTGGTGCCCTGGTGGTACTGCGCCCCGGCATCGACGCCGGGGCGGCCGGCGATCAGGAAGATCTCCCAGCGGCCTTCCGTCGCGGCGTGGTCCACCTTCTCCGTGCCGGCGCCGGGCGGGATCATCTCGATGACATGGCCATGCGCGTTGGTCGGGCGCGGGTTGGCCTTGTCCACCTGCTCCGGCTTGCGGCGGGTGTTGTTGGTGAGCATGGCGTAGACGCGCCCGTTCACCGGGTTGGCCTGCACATCCTCGGGGCGGTCCATCGGCGTCGCCTTCAGCAGGTCGGCGGCGCGGCGGGTCTCGATCAGCACGTCGCCCTGGCTGGCGAAGCCGTTGGCCTCGGTCAGCGGGCCCTGGCCGTGCACCAGCGGCAGCCACTCCATGCGGCCGTCATCATGCAGGCGCGCCACGTAGAGCGTGCCCTCGTCCAGCAGGTCGCGGTTGGCCGCCGGGTCGTTGGGGTTCCAGGGGCGGGCGGTGACGAACTTGTAGATGTAGTCGAACCGCTCGTCGTCGCCCGAGTAGAACACCACGCGGCCATCGGCGGAGATGGCGTGGGTGCAGCCCTCATGCTTGAAGCGGCCGAGGGCGGTGCGCTTCACCGGCACGCTCTGCGGGTCGTAGGGGTCGAACTCCACCACCCAGCCGAAGCGGTTCGGCTCGTTCGGCTCCTGGCCGAGGTCGAAGCGCGCCACGTGCTGGCCCCAGCCATAGCCGGCCTTCTCGACGATGCCGTAGCGCTTGTAGGCGGCGGCCTGGTCGCCCGTGGTGGCGGCGGCACCGCCGAAATACTGGTTGAAGTTCTCCTCGCAGGTGATGACCGTGCCCCAGGGCGTGTTGCCGCCGGCGCAGTTGTTCAGCGTGCCGAGCACCTCCCGCCCGCTGGGGTCGGCGCTGGTCCGCATGCGCGGGTGGCCGGCGGCGGGGCCGCTGATGCGCATCGGCGTCTCGGCGGTGATGCGGCGGTTCATCCGGCCCGCCTGCACGGGCGCCCAGCGCCCGTTCTCGCGCCGGATCTCCACCACCGACATGCCGTGCGCCGCCATCTCGGTCAGCGCCTGCTCGCGGGAGGGGTTGGCCTTGGCGGGGCCTTCCTCGGGCAGGCCGGGGAACATCAGCTGCGGGTCGGTGTATTCGTGGTTCACCGCCAGCAGGCCATGCGTGGCGTTACGGCTGCCGCGCGGCAGCGGGAAGAAATCGACGTAGTCGTTGTTGTAGCCGAACTGCGCCGCCTGCGCCGCGGCGCTCTGGCGCTGCGGGTCGAAGGCCGGCGCGTCGGGCAGCACCGGGTCGCCCCAGCGGATCACGGTCTGGATCTCGTAGCTCTCGGCCACCGCGTCGCGCGGCGCCAGCTGGTGGGCGATCTCCGGGAAGGTGAGGCTGGAGGGACCGGCCACGGCCGCCGCGCCGGGCGCCGTCTGGGCCGCCGCCGGGCTTGCGGAGGCGAGCAGCTGGTCGGCGAAGCTCATCGCCGCCGCGCCGCCGAGCAGCCCGCGCAGCGCCGCGCGGCGCGACAGGCGGCGGGCGATCAGCGTGCCGATCGTCTCCTCGGGGTGCGGGTTGCTGCCGATATCCTCGAGTTCCACCCGGTCATGGGCAGGCGAATGGGTGTCAGGCATGGTGTCTGTCCCGGAGCATGGGGCCACGCCAGGGGAGCGGGCCGGTCGGCCGGCAAGGAAGCCACGGGCCGCGTCACGCTGATGACGATTCGATGAAGCTTCGATGATGGCCGGCCCCCCTCACCCGCCGCGCGCGGCGAAGAAGCGCGCGATGGCCTCGGCCGCGCGGTCCAGATGCGCCTCCAGCACCGCCACGGCGCCGGGAATGTCCTGCGCGCGGGCGGCCGCCAGCATGGCGCGATGGTCCTGCTGGGAGAGGTGCTCCCGCCCATGCGCGGCGAGGTGGAAGCGCAGGTAGCGGTCGAAGGCGGCGAGTTGCGCCTCGGTCAGCGCCAGCAGGCGCGGATGCCCGGCGGCGGCGTAGAGCGCCATGTGGAAGCGGCGGTTCAGCAGCCCCATCCGCCCCGCCTCCGTCTCCGAATCCATGGCCAGGATCAGCGCCTCCGCCGCGCCCAGCTGCGCCGGGGTGAGGCGCGGGATGGACAGGCGCAGCGCCGCCGGCTCCAGCGCGCGGCGGATGGCGTAGGTGTCGGCGGCGTCGGCGGCGGAGATCTCCGTCACCACGGCGCCCCGGTGCGGCACCATGTCCACCAGCGCCTGCGCCTCCAGTTGCCGCAGCGCCTCGCGCACCGGCATGCGGCTGACGCCGAAGCGCTCGGCCAGTTCCTCCTGCCGCAGCGGGGTGCCGCCGGGCAGGCTGCCATCGAGGATCGCCGCCTTCAGCACCGCCTCGACGAATTCGGTGGCGGTGCGCCAGCGCCCTTCCAGGGCCGGCGCCAGCGCGTCCAGCGGCGAGGCAGGGTCAGCCATGCGGCAGATCCAATATCCATCCGTTGATTGGATCCAATCTTACGCTACCCTGCCCGCCTCTTTCCAGCGGCATCGAGGGGAGGCCCGACGGGCATGGCCGAGACGAGGCAGGGGGCGGCAGCCCGGGCGGGACTTCTTCAGCCCGTGGTGGCGGGGGTGCTGGCGGCGGTGGTGGGCTTCGCCAGTTCCTTCGCCGTGGTGCTGCAGGGCTTCGCGGCGGTGGGCGCCACCCCCGCCCAGGCGGCCTCCGGCCTGCTGGCGCTCTGCGTGATGCAGGGGCCGCTGGCGGCGCTGCTGAGCTGGCGCTGGCGCATGCCCATCATCACCGCCTGGTCCACCCCCGGCGCGGCGCTGCTGGTGGCCACCGGCATGCCGGAGGGCGGCTTTCCCGTCGCCGTCGGCGCCTTCCTGCTGGCGGCGCTGCTGATCGTGCTGGCGGGGCTGTGGAAGCCCTTCGGCCGGGCGGTGGCGGCCATCCCGCCCAGCCTCGCCAATGCCATGCTGGCGGGCGTGCTGCTGGACATCTGCCTAGCGCCGGTGCGCGCGGTGGGCGCCATGCCGCTGCTGGCGCTGCCGGTGGTGCTGGCCTGGGCGCTGGCCTGGCGCTTCGCCCGGCTCTACGCCGTGCCCGTCGCGGTGGCGGTGGCGGCGGCGGTCATCCTGCTCGCCACGCCGCTGCCGCAGGAAGCGCTGGCCGACATCCTGCCGCGGCTAGAATGGGTGGCGCCGCGCTTCACCGCCGGCGCCGCCATCGGCATCGCGCTGCCGCTGTTCCTGGTGACGATGGCCTCGCAGAACGTGCCGGGCCTCGCGGTGCTGAGCGCCAATGGCTACCGGCCGGCGCCGGGGCCGATCTTCACCGCCACCGGCCTCGCCAGCGCGCTGATCGCGCCCCTCGGTGCGCATTCGCTCAACCTCGCCGCCATCACCGCCGCCCTCTGCGCCGGGCGCGACGCGCACCCCGACCCGGCGCGCCGCTGGGTGGCCGCCGTGGCCGGCGGCGCGGCCTATGTTGTGCTGGGGCTGGGGGCGGGCTTCGCGGTGGCCTTCATCACCGCCTCGCCGCCGCTGCTGATCCAGGCGGTGGCGGGGCTGGCGCTGCTGGGCGCGCTGGCCGGGGCGCTGCATTCCGCCCTGGCGAAGGAGGCGGAGCGCATCCCCGCCATCCTCACCTTCGTCACCGCCGCCTCGGGCCTGTCCCTGCTCGGCATCGGCGCCGCCTTCTGGGGGCTGCTGGCGGGCGGTGCGCTGCTGCTGCTGGAGCGCAGCCGCCGCTGATCAGCTTCCCACCTTCAGCGTCGCCACCAGCCCGCGCAGCGCCGCCAAGATGGAGAGCGGCGTGAGCCGCCCGGTGCGCGGGTTGGCCACGCTCGGCACGCCCTCGATCGTCATGCTGAAGCGTGCCGCCTCGGCCTCGACGCGGATGGTGTGGGTGTTGCGGGTGCTGGTCGGGTCGGCCCAGATCTCCACCCGCGTGCGCTCCGGCCCGATGCCGGCCAGCGCCAGGGCGGCGGCCACGTTCACATTGGCCGGAAAGCCGCGCGCCGCCTCCAGCGCATTGCCGGCGAAGATGCGCGTCGGGGCCGTGAGCCCTTCCAGCCCGAGGCCGTGCTCGCGCAGGTAGGGGGCGCCGGCCAGCCCGGCGGGCGGCTTGCGCGTCTCCAGCGTCACGCTCTCCACCGGGCCCTCGGCGGCGGCGCGCACCGCATCCAGCCCCAGCAGCGCGCCGGTCGGCACCAGGATGCGGGCGCCGCTGGCCCGCGCGGCCTCGATCAGCCCCGGACGCGCCAGCAGCGCGCCGACGCTGGCCGGCACGAAGATGCGCCCCGCCGCCACCGCCGGCTCCGCCACCGCGTCGAAGGCGGCGGCGGGCATGGCTTCCACCACGATGTCCGCCTCCGCCAGGGCGGCCAGCGGGCGCAGCGGCGGCGGCGCGCGGAAGCCGGCCAGCGCCGCCTCGGCCTTCGCCTTGTCCCGCGCCGAGACGGCCACCAGCCGCAGCCCGTCGGCGCCCGCATCGAGGCGCCGCGCCAGTTCCAGCCCGATGGCGCCAAGCCCCGCCACCGCCACCGTCATGTTCCGCATGCTGTGCCCTTTTCATCACCCCGTCGCCCCATCCGGGCGATTTTGTAGCTGGGGTCTTGCGCGAGAGGGGAGAAAGACTAAATCGCGGCCTTCACCGGAGCGGCCTCACGAAATTGTGGGGATTGTTCTTCCCGCCACCGCCGGCATCCCCATGCCGTCCTGGAACCGGGCATGACTCGATGAGCCAGACCGTTCTCTCCCCGCCGACGCAGGCGGGGGCTTCCCTGTTGCGTACGCCGGAGCGCGTGATTCCTGTGGTGCTGGATCTCGGGCGCCCCCTGCCGCAAATGTCCCAGGACATGCCGGAGGAGGGTTCCGCCTTCCTGGGCCTCTGCGCCGCCATGCTGCGCACCACGCCCGGCGCCCCGTCCAGCGCGCTGCGCGCCATGGAGGCGCTGCGCCTGCGCGGCTGGCGCAGCGCCGGCGCCCTGGGGGCGCAGCCGGCCGGCTCCCTGGAATCCCTGCTGCGCGAGGCCGGCTACAAGGGCCATGCCGCGCCGCTGTCCCGCCGCCTGCACGCCATGGCGGCGCATCTGGCCGAATGCTGGGAGGGCACGCCCGATGCCTTGCGCCTGGCCGCCAACGGCCAGGTGGCCGCGCTGCGCCGCCTGCTGCGCAAGATGCCCGGGCTGGGCAAGGCGGCGGTGGACAGCTTCTGCCAGGACATGCAGCTCCTCTGGACCGAGCTCTACCCCTTTGCCGAGCCACGCGCCCTGCGCGCCGCCCGGCGGCTTCGGCTGGGGGGGGACGCGGCCGCCCTCGCCGGCAACTGCCCGCCGGAGGAACTGCCGCGCCTGGCCGCCGCGCTCGCGCAGATCGAGCGGCAGGATGGCTACACGCTGCTGACGCGGCGGCTGAGTGCCTGAGAAGGCAAGGCCGGAGGGAAGGGCATTTCCTCCGGCCATTCCGGCAGGCGCGCCACAGCCATGCGCGCCCGTGGCACCGCACGCGCAGGATCGATGGAAAAGGCACTTCGGGGAGGGAGGCGTGGGGCGACCTACGGGACTCGAACCCGTGACATCCACGACCACAACGTGGCGCTCTACCAACTGAGCTAAGGCCGCCATACTCACGCCGCGGCGCCATCCGGCGCCGTGGTGGAGGGGGAATTAATCCGGCGCGGCGCCGCCGTCAACAGGCCGCGCGCGGGGTGAATCAGAAGATCGCCTCGCCCGCCAGCAACGCCAGAACCAGCACGATGACGAACAGCGCGAGGAACACGGCGAACAGGATCTTGGCGATACGCCCCGTCACCGCCGAGACACCCGTCAGCCCCAGCGCACCCGCGATGATGGAGATCACCAGGAAGATCAGCGCCCATTTCAGCATTGCGGCCTCCTCTCGCCCGCACGGCTGCGGGTTGCCCAGGCGCAACGCCCTGGCCAGAGCGCGGTTTCCAGCCGGAGCGCGGCTTTATTCGCGCCCTTCCTCCAGCATTGCCATCAGGGTTTCCAGCCGGTCCGCCTCGGCCGCCGGCTTGTCGGCGCGCAGCCGGGCGATTCGCGGGAAGCGCAGCGCCACGCCGGATTTGTGCCGCCCCGAGCGCTGCGCCGCGTCGAACACGATCTCCAGCACCAGCTCCTTCTCCACCTCCCGCACCGGGCCGAAGCGCGAGAGGGTGTGGTTGCGAATCCAACGGTCCAGCCAGACCAGCTCCTGGTCGGTGTAGCCGGAATAGGCCTTGCCCACCGGCACCAGCTCCTCGCCCCCCTGCCCGTCCGGCCGCCACAGGCCGAAGGTGTAGTCGCTGTAGGTGCTGCTGCGCTTGCCGTGGCCGCGCTGGGCATACATCAGCACCGCGTCGATCGAGAGCGGCGCGCGCTTCCACTTCCACCACAGCCCTTTCGGCCGGCCCGCCACATAGGGGGCGTCGCCGCGCTTGAGCATCAGCCCCTCGATGCCGGCGGCGCGGGCGCCCTCCCGCAGCCCGGTGAGCTGCTCCAGCGAGGCGAAGGCGATCTGCGGCGAGAGGTCCATCCGCTCCGGCCTCACGCGGGCGAACCAGGCTTCCAGCCGTTCGCGCCGCGTGTCGTAGGGCAGCGGGCGGAGATCCTCGCCATTCTCGAACAGCAGGTCGTAGAGGCGCAGCCCGGTCGGGTGGTCGCGCAGCAGCTTCGGGCCCACCACCTTGCGGTTCAGCCGCTGCTGCAGGTCGGCGAAGGGCGCCACCACGCCGCCCTCGCGCATCACCAGCAGCTCGCCATCGACCACGGCGTGGAAGCCCATCGCCTCCACCACCTCGGGGAAGGCGGCGGACATGTCCTCGCCGGTGCGCGACCACAGGCGCCGCCCGCCCGGGCCGGCGGCGGCCTGCACCCGCACCCCGTCCCATTTCCACTCGGCGCGGAAGGCGGCGTGGTCCAGCGCCGCGATGTCCGGCGCCTCCAGCGGCTGCGCCAGCATGGGCGAGCGGAAGACGGGCGCGTCGCGCGGGTCGGGGCGCGGCCCCTTCCCCTCCAGCCAGCGGAACAACGGCAGGTAGGGCGGCGGCACGCCGTGCCACACCTCCTCCACCTCCTCGACGGGGTGGCCGGACCAGTCCGCCAGCGCCTGCCGCGCCAGCCGCGCGGAGGCGCCGACGCGCAGCCCGCCCGTGACCAGCTTGATCAGCGCGAGGCGCCCGCCGGCGTCCAGCACGTCCAGCCATTCGGCCATGCGCACCGGCACCTCGGATTTCGGCAGCAGCTCCAGCGTCTCCACCACTTCGGAGAGATCGGGCGGCGGGCGGTTGGGGCGGGACTCCGGCTCGGGCCAGATCAGCGCCACCGTCTCGGCCAGGTCACCCACATAGTCGTGGCTCCAGGCCAGCAGCACCGGGTCCACCCGCGTCGCCACCAGCTCCCGCACCAGGGAGGGCTTGGCGGTGGAGAAGCGCAGCTCGCCGGCAATGGCGGCCAGCGCCACGCCGCGGTCCGGGTCCGGCTGGGTGGCGAACCACCGCTTCAGCAAGGCGAGCTTGGCGTTGCGTCCGGGGGTGAAGAGCAGCCGCTCCAGCAGTTCGGCGAAGGCGGGCAGGCTCATGCGGCGTCCTCCGCGCCAACGGCTGCGCTGGCCAGGTCGAGTGCCGCCTCGCCGCTCTCCTCCTCCTCGCGGCCCAGCAGGTGCAGGGCGCGGCCGCGCACGCCGCGCCCGGCCAGGGCGTGGATCAGCGCCTCCTCCCGGCCATGCGTCACCCAGACCTCGGGGGCGCCCACCTCGGCGATGCTGGCCAGCAGATCGTCCCAGTCCACATGGTCGCTGACGATCAGCGGCAGCTCGACGCCGCGCGCCTTGGCGCGCTGCCGCACCCGCATCCAGCCCGAGGCCACCGCCGTCACCGGGTCGGCCAGGCGGCGGGCCCAGGGGTTGGCCTCGGCCGAGGGCGGCGCCAGCACCAGCTCGCCGGCCAGCACGGTGGCGCCACGCTTCTCGGGGCGCGGCAAGGGGCGCAGCTCGCCCATCGGGATGCCGAAGCGCTCATACAGCGCGCACATGGATTGCTGCGCGCCATGCAGGTAGATCGGCCGCTGCCATCCCGCCTCGCGCAGCAGCGCGATCAGCCGCTGGCACTTGCCCAGCGCGTAGCAGCCGACGAGATGCGCCCGCTCCGGGAACAGCGCCACGCTCTCCAGCAGCCGGCGCACCTCCTGCGCGGCGGGCGGGTGGCGGAACACCGGCAGGGCGAAGGTGGCCTCGGTGACGAACACGTCGCAGGGCACCGGCTCGAAGGGGGCGCAGGTGGGGTCGGGCTGTCGCTTGTAGTCGCCCGAGACGACGATGCGGCTGCCCTGCCATTCCAGCACCACCTGCGCCGAGCCCAGCACATGCCCGGCCGGCACCAGCGTGACCCGCACGCCCCCCACCGTGATGGGCGCGTGATAGGCCAGCGCCTGCTGGCTGCGCCCGGCCCGCCCCTCGCCGAGGCGGGCGGTCATGATGGCCAGCGTCTCCGGCGTGGCCAGCACGGCGCCGTGGTCGGGCCGGGCGTGGTCGGAATGGCCGTGGCTGATGATGGCGCGTGGCGCGCCGGCCATCGGGTCGATGAAGAAGTCACCCGGCTCGCAGTAGAGGCCCTGCGGGGTGACGCGGATCCAGGTGTCGGGGTGCGGCGGGGGCATGCTGCTGCAACACCTGGGCGGCGCCCCCGGCTGCACAAGAGCGCGCGCGGGGCCTCGCCGTCAGCGGGGCGGCACGGTGCGGGCGCTGGCGCCGGGGGCGCAGAAGGCCTGGCGGAAGGCGGCGCCGGTCCTCGGCCAGGTGTTGCCGGAGATCTTCCCGGCATAGTCGGCGTCGTGGTTCCAGTAGTTGGTGTAGAGCACGTTGTGCTGGCTCACCCACTCGCGGAAGCGCTGGATGAAGGGGCCGGCATTGTCGCCCTGCACGCCCCACTCCGAATAGGCCGTGGGCTTGCCGCGGCGCTTCGCGAAGTCCTCGATGTAGCGCAGGCCGTAGCGGTTGTCGCGGATCGCCTCGAAGGCGCGCACCGGGTCGGAGGGCAGGTACTGCTTCTTCCAGTAGAAATCCATGCCGATGATGTCGACATACGCATCGCCCGGATAGGCCTTCGCCGGGTCCATCGTCTCGCCGTAGTTGATGTTCCACTCGAAGCGGAACCTGTCCGACACGGCGCGGAAGGAATTGACGATGTGGCGGAAGGTGGCGACGAAATCCGCCTCCTTGCCCTGCGCCGCCCAGGGGAACCAGTCGCCATTCATCTCCCAGCCAAGGCGGATGCGGATGGTGCCGTCCGGGAAGGGCTTGGTGCGCGCCAGCTCGCGCGCCGCATCCGTGTAGTAGCGGTTGTAGCGGCCGCTGGCCGCCTCGCGCAGGCTGGAGTTCTTCGGGATCATGGCGACGGACCACAGCGCCGGCAGGTCATAACTCGCGAATTGCTGGATGAACCATTGCGGCTTGCCGATCTCCTCCCAGGTGCGCTGCCCGGTGAAGATCATCAGGTGCTCGACCTTGCAGCCCAGCCAGTCCTCGAATTCCCGCACCAGCTTCGCGTCGTTGGCGCCATAGACGCCGAGCGGCGCCGCCTGGGCCATGGGCGCCCAGGCGGGCGTGGCGGCCAGCCCGGCCAGCAGCGGCAGGGCCAGCGCCGGCCGCAGCCAGCGCCGCCAGGGGCCGCGCTGCCACCGCGTGCCATCCAGGGCGGGGCGCCCGTCTCCGGCCTGCATCCGCTTCGCCTGCTGCCGCATGGTGCCTCCGTTCTTTCCGCATCGCATCATGGCGGGATTGATCGGTATGCGAGGAGGCCCGGTAAAGCCTCCTGGCGCGGATGTGTTGGGCGCTGTCGGCCTGTTCAGCCCGCCCCTGCCCCGCCCGCCGGGCCGATGGGAGCCGCCCAGTCCGGCGCCGGCATGCGCCGGTAGGCTTCGCGCAGCGCCTCGGACCAGCTCTCCCGCAGGCCGCGGAAATACGGCTCCTCCTCGGTGATGCGCCGCTGCAGGCGCACCGCGTAAGTGTCGGCCTCATAGACCAGCAGGTCCAGCGGCATCCCCACCGTCAGGTTGGAGCGCAGCGTGCTGTCCATGCTGACGAGGGTGAGCTTGATGCCGTCCTCCAGGCTGGTCTCGTGCCGCAGCGCGCGGTCGAGGATCGGCTTGCCATATTTATGCTCGCCGATCTGCAGGAAGGGCGTGTCCGGCGTCGCCTCAATGAAATTGCCCGCGGCGTAGACGAGATACAGCCGCACCGGCCCGCCGGCGATCTGCCCGCCCAGCATGATGGAGACGTCGAACCCCACCCCCTGCGCCTTCAGCATGGGGCCGTCCGTCTCATAGACCGAGCGGATGGCGGCGCCGACGAGCTGCGCCGCGCGGAACATGCTGGGCACGGAGAACAGCGTGTGCCGCTCCTCCTCCAGCATCACGCCCTCGCTCAGGTGGTTCCACACCGCCTGGGTGATGGCCAGGTTGCCGGCCGCCATCAGGCACAGCATCCGCTCGCCCGGCGCGGTGGCGGTGTACATCTTGGAGAAGGTCGAGATGTGGTCGACGCCCGCATTGGTGCGGGTGTCGGCCAGCATCACCAGCCCCTCGCGCAGCCAGAGACCGACGCAGTAGGTCACGGCTGCCGCCCGTTCAGGTAGAGGCGGCCGATCTCCTGGCCGAGCGTGATGTTCTGGTCGATCACGCCGGTGAGGAATTCGTGCAGCCCGCCGGCCAGCAGCCCGTCGATGCGGCCGTAGCGCAGCTTGGCATGCATGGCCCCGGCCAGGCGGTGGCACTCGCCGCGCGCGCCGCCATTGGCCGTCGCGATCGAGTCCAGTGTCTGCTCCACGCGGCGGTAGCAGGCGAGCAGCGAGCGCGGCAGCTCGGGCCGCAGGATCAGCAGCTCCGCCACCTGGGTCGGGTCGAGGCGCGCATGATAGACGTGCTGGAAGGCGCGCAGCGCCGAGACGGAGCGCAGCACCGCCTGCCACTGCGCGTAGTTCGCCGCATCCGCCGCAGCGCCGGGTTCGAAGGCGGCGTGGCGCACGTCGAGCAGCCGCGCCGTGTTGTCGGCCCGCTCCAGCACGGTGCCGAGATGGCAGAAGCGCCAGGCGTCGTCGCGCAGCATGGTGTCGGCCGCGGCGCCGTTGAACAGCAGGGTGCGGGACTTCACCCAGTCGAGGAAGCCAGGCAGCCGGTCGCCCTTGATGGCGCTGGAATCGAGGCGGCGGAACTCGATCCAGGTGTCGTTGATCGCCTCCCACATGTCGACGGTGAGCGCGGTGCGCACGGTGCGCGCGTTGCGCCGCGCGGCTTCCACGCAGGCGGCGATGCCGGCCGGGTTCTCCGCGTCGAGCGTCAGCCACTGGATGGCGGCCTCCTGCGCCAGCACCTCGTGCCGGGTGCGGAAGGCGGGCTCGCAGCCGGTGGCGATCATCAGCGCGCGCCATTCCTCGTCGGCGGCGCTCAGCGGGTCGGCGAGCAGCGCCATGCGCAGCGTCGCGGCCAGGCCGCGCGCCACATTGCCGGCGCGCTCGGAATAGCGCCCGAGCCAGAACAGGCTGTCGGCGGTGCGGGAGAGCATTGCTCAGCGGTCTCCCCGGGGGGTGTCGTTGGCGGGCGCCGCCGGGGTTGGGTCGGGCGCGGGCATGCCGAGGCTCTGGCTCATGTCGCCCATGATCTGCGTCATGCCGCCCATGCCCTGGCTCATGCCGCCCATCGTCTGGCGCATGCCGGCGGCCGACTGGCTCTGGCCTTGGGCGGGGGGTGCATCGTCCAGCACCCAGGTGTCCTTGGTGCCTCCGCCCTGGCTCGAATTGACCACCAGCGAGCCCTCGCGCAGCGCCACGCGCGTCAGCCCGCCCGGCACGATGCGGATGGTGCGGCCGAACAGCACGAAGGGCCGCAGGTCGACATGGCGCGGCGCGATGCCGCTGTCGCACAGGGTCGGCACGGTGGAAAGGGCGAGGGTCGGCTGGGCGATGTAGTCGCCGGGGCGGGCGCGGATGCGGGCGGCGAAGTCGGCGCGCTGCTCCTCCGTCGCGTGCGGCCCGACGAGCATGCCGTAGCCGCCCGAGCCGCGCGCCAGCTTCACCACCAGCTTGTCGAGATTGGCCAGCACATAGTCCCGGTCCGATTCGCGCTCGCACATGAAGGTGGGCACGTTGGAGAGGATCGGCTCCTCGTTGAGGTAGAAGCGCACCATCTCCGGCACGTAGGGGTAGACCGCCTTGTCATCGGCGATGCCAGCGCCGGGCGCGTTGGCCAGCGCCACATTGCCGGCGCGGTAGGCCGCCATCAGCCCGGGCACGCCGAGCGCGCTGTCGGGGCGGAACGCCTCCGGGTCGAGGTACTCGTCGTCGATGCGGCGGTAGATGACGTCGACGCGCTGCGGGCCGGCGGTGGTGCGCATGTACACCACCCTGTCGCGCACGAAGAGATCGGCGCCCTCCACCAGCTCGACGCCCATCTCGTCGGCCAGGAAGGAATGCTCGTAATAGGCGCTGTTGTAGGGGCCGGGGGTCAGCACCACCACCTTCGGCCCGCCATCGCAGCCCGGCGGCGCCAGGCTCTTCAGCGTCTCCAGCAGCTCCTCGGGGTAGTGGCTGACGGGGGCGATGCGGTGGCGGGTGAACACGTCCGGGAACAGGCGCAGCATCGCCTCCCGGTTCTCCAGCATGTAGGAGACGCCGGAGGGCGTGCGGCAATTGTCCTCCAGCACATAGAACTCGTCCGGCCCGGTGCGCACCAGGTCGATGCCGGAGATGACGGTGTAGACCCCGCCCGGCGGGGTGAAGCCCACCATCTGCGGCAGGAAGCCCTCATTCTCGCGCACCAGCTCGGCCGGGATGCGCCCGGCCTTGATGATCTCCTGCGGCCCGTACACGTCGGCCAGGAAGGCGTTGAGCGCCCGCACCCGCTGCTCCAGCCCCTTCGAGAGGCGCTCCCACTCCTCACGCGAGAGAATGCGGGGGATGACGTCGAAGGGGATCAGCCGCTCCGGGTCGCCGCCCTCGGTGTAGACGGCGAAGGTGACGCCGATGCGGCGGAACAGAACCTCCGCCTCGCGCCGCTTCTGGTCGAGCGCGTCCTGTCCCGTGGCTTCCAGGAAGCGGGCCATTTCGGCATAGGGGGGGCGGATGACGCCATTGGCGTGCATCTCGTCGAAGGCGGAGGCAGGGCGATCGGCCACGGTGGTTCCGGCGTCCTCACTGGTTGCGCGGCATTGCTCCTGCGTGAAGGGTCCTGCCCCCGCAAGGTTCCACACGAGGAACAACGCCCGCGTCAATTGAGCAAGGCCCCGGCCTGCTGCGCAAGCCGGCTTACGGTGAAGATGACGCTGCCGGGGCCGCCGATCACGCGGGGTTGCCCAAGCCGGCGGCATCCGCTGCCCGCACCCCGGGCGGTCCGGCCTTGACCGCGGCCGGCCCGGCGCCGGAGGCTGCCGGGCCGGCCCGAGAATGGGTCCGTCACAGGGAGCGACCGGATGCGACGCCGCCATCTCCTCGCCTTGCCTGCCGCCCTTGGCGCCGTCGCGCCCCAGGGCCCCGCCCCCGCCCTTGCCCAGCCCGCCTCGGACACGCCTGTGGACATGGCGCTGGTGCTGGCGGTGGATGCCTCCGGCAGCATCGATGCGGCGGATTTCCGCCTGCAGCGCGAGGGCTGCGCCGAAGCGGTGACGCACCCGGCCGTGCTGGCGGCGATCCGCGGCGCCATGCTGGGGCGGATCGCGGTGGCGATGGTGGAATGGGGCGCGCCCGGCGGCGCGGAGACGGTGGTGCCCTGGCACGCCGTGGCCGACGCCGCCGGCGCCGCCGCCCTGGCCCGGGCCTTTCGCGACGCGCCGCGCTCCCGCCAGAGCTGGAACGCCATCGGCGACGCGCTGGACCACGCGGCCGCGCTGATCGGCGCCTGCCCCTTCGAGGCGACGCGGGCGGTGATCGACCTCTCGGGCGACGCGCCGGACATGCGCGGCCACCGCCCCGCCCCCGAGGCGCGCGACGCGGCCGTGGCGGCCGGCATCACCATCAACGCGCTGGCCATCCTGGAGGGCCGGCCGGGGCTCGAGGAGACCTATGCGCGGACCGTGATCGGCGGCCCCGGGGCCTTCGTGATGGCCGCCTCGGGGCGGGAGGACTTCGCCCGGGCCCTGCGCGCCAAGCTGGTGCGCGAGATCGCCTGAATTTCAGATTCGGAACAAAAGTTAATTTAACCCTTGCGAGGCAAGGCCTTAGCGCGAATCGCGACGGCTTTTTTTGTTGGGATCGTTCACCGGTCCGTGCTAGCGAAGTTTCCATGACGTCCGCGACCCGCAGGGTGGTGCCCCCGCACCGCCCACGCCCCGCGGCGTTCCCGTGCCAGCAGGCACGGAGCGCCTCATCGCCCCGCCCCAGGGGCGCCCACGCAAGACCCCGAAAAGCACCACCAAGACGGTGGCCGGGGCTCATCCTGGGAGCCTTCCTGCTGGGAGCTCCCGCCCTGCTGTCCACGCCGGCCATGGCGTCCGGGCCCCGTTCGGCCTGCCTTGCCGCCGCCCGGACCGCGGAGAAGAAGCACGACCTGCCGGAAGGCCTGCTGGTGGCCATCGCGCTGGCGGAATCGGGGCTGCATGCCCATGCGCTGAGCGTCGGCGGCCGCGCCTATTACCCGGAGAGCCGGTCCGAGGCGCGGGCCATCCTGGCCGGCGCCAAGGCCAGCCAGTCCGTGATGGCGGGCTGCCTGCAGGTCAACACCCGGGTGCATGCCAGCGCCGGGCAGGACTGGCCGCTGGATGCCGCGCGCTCGGCGGATTGGGCGGCGGGCTATCTGCGCCGGCACTACAACAATTCCGGCAACTGGGCGGATGCCCTGCGGCGCTGGAATGGCGGCGGCCCCAACGCCGAGAAGCTGGTCTGCCGTGTCGAGGCGAAGCTGCAGGTGGTGCGGCCCGGCCACCGCATCCTGGGCAACCCGGCCTGCGGCAAGACCCAGACGGCCCGCCTGCGCCGCGACGCCCAGGCGCATCTGGAGCTGGCCGAAGCCAGCGACTGAACGGCCGCGCGGGCGCCGGGCGGCACCGTCCGGGGCCATCTCCCGCGCAACGGGAGATGGCCCCGCGGCCTCAGCTCTGCAGCCAGAACTTCAGCGCCGAGGCGGCGGCGATGACCCACACCGCGCCTCCCACCTGGCCGGCGCGCCCCGCCACCACCTTCACCAGCGCATAGGCGATGAAGCCGAGGCCGATGCCGGTGGCGATCGAGAAGGTGAAGGGCATGGCCAGCGCCGTGACGATGGCGGGCAGGTATTCCGTGGTGTCGTCCCAGGCGATGTCGCGCAGGCTCTGGGCCATCAGGCAGGCCACCAGCACCAGCGCCGGCGCCGTGGCGAAGGCCGGGATGGAGGTGGCGAGCGGCGCCAGGAACAGCGTCAGCAGGAACAGCCCGGCGACGGTGAGCGCGGTGAGGCCGGTGCGGCCGCCCGCCTGCACGCCGGCGGCACTCTCGATGTAGCTCACCGTGGTGGAGGTGCCGAGCGCCGCGCCGATCATGGCGCCGCCGGAATCGGCCATCAGCGCGCGGCCGAGGCGCGGCACGGAGCCATCCTTGTTCATCAGCCCGGCGCGGTGGGTGGTGGCGATCAGCGTGCCGGCATTGTCGAGCAGGTCCACCAGGAAGAAGGTGAAGACGATGCCGACCAGGCCGAGGCCCAGCGCGCCGGCCAGGTCCATCTGCAGGAAGGTGGGCGCCAGCGAGGGCGGCATGGCGAAGACGCCCTGGAACGTCGTCAGCCCGAAGGGGATGCCGAGCAGCGCCGTGGCCAGGATGCCGATGACGATGCCACCGGTGACGCCGCGCGCCACCAGCCCGGCGATGAGGATGAAGCCCAGGCAGGAGAGCAGCGTGGCCGGCTCGCGGAAGGAGCCGAGGCCCACCAGCGTGGCCGGGTTGTCCACCACCAGCCCCATGCCGCGCAGCCCGATCAGCCCGAGAAAGAAGCCGATGCCGGCGGCGATGCCGAGCTTGAGGGAGAGCGGGATGGCGTTGATCAGCCATTCGCGGAAGCCGGTGACGGAGACGGCGAAGAAGATGAGGCCGGAGATGAACACCGCCCCCAGCGCCACCTGCCAGGAGATGCCCATGCCCCCCACCACGGCGAAGGCGAAATAGGCGTTCAGCCCCATGCCCGGCGCCAGCGCCACGGGGTAGTTGGCCAGCAGCCCCATCAGCGCCGAGCCGATGGCGGCGGCGAGGCAGGTGGCGACGAAGGCGGCGCCATGGTCGATGCCGGCGGCCGCCATCATGCCGGGGTTGACGACGACGATGTAGGCCATGGTGAGAAAGGTGGCGAGGCCGGCCATCATCTCCCGGCGCGGTGTGGTGCCGCGCTCGGCCAGCTCGAAGAAACGTTCCAAGGCGGGGGTGCTCCGCGTGATGCTGTGATGCAGCATCCTACCGGTGGTCACAGGGCCTTCACAATTGCCGCCGCCCGGATACGCGAAGGGCCGGCGGAGCAAAGCCCCGCCGGCCCTTCGGCTGACCCCATCGCCACCCGCACCAGGGCGGAGCGGGATCTCTCCCCTCCCCACCCTGGCCGGCAGCCGACGGAAAAATCAGACGGAGTAGTACATCTCGAACTCGACCGGGTGCGGGGTGTGCTCGAAGCGATACACATCCTGCCACTTCAGCTCGATGTAGCTCTCGATCTGGTCCTTGGAGAACACGTCGCCGGCGAGCAGGTACTCGTGGTCGGCGGCGAGGGACTCCAGCGCCTCGCGCAGCGAGCCGCACACCGTCGGGATGCCCTTCAGCTCCTCGGGCGGCAGGTCGTACAGATCCTTGTCCATGGCTTCGCCCGGATGGATCTTGTTCTTGATGCCGTCGAGGCCGGCCATCAGCATGGCGGCGAAGGCCAGGTAGGGGTTCGCCGTCGGGTCGGGGAAGCGGACCTCGACGCGCTTGGCCTTCGGGTTCGTCGCATACGGGATGCGGCAGGAGGCGGAGCGGTTGCGGGCCGAGTAGGCCAGCAGCACGGGGGCCTCGAAGCCCGGGATCAGGCGCTTGTACGAGTTCGTGCTGGGGTTGGTGAAGGCGTTCAGCGACTTGGCATGCTTGATGATGCCGCCGATGTACCACAGCGCGTAGTCGGACAGGTCGGCATAGCCATTGCCCGCGAAGAGCGGCTTGCCGGCCTTCCAGATCGACTGGTGCACGTGCATGCCCGAGCCGTTGTCGCCGTAGATCGGCTTCGGCATGAACGTCGCGGACTTGCCGTAGCTGTGGGCGACGTTGTGGATCACATACTTGTAGATCTGCATGTGATCGGCCTGCATCACCAGCGGACCGAACTTGGTGCCCAGCTCGTGCTGCGACTGCGCCACCTCATGGTGGTGCTTCTCGCCGGCGACGCCCATCTCGATCATGGTGGACAGCATCTCGGCGCGCAGGTCGACCTCGCTGTCGACCGGGTTCACCGGGAAGTAGCCACCCTTGACGCCCGGGCGGTGGCCCATGTTGCCTTCCGGATAGTCCTTCAGGCTGGCGCCGGGGCCCTCGATGCTCTCGAGCTGGTAGATGCCGTAATTGCCGCCCGTGCCGAACTTCACGTTGTCGAAGATGAAGAACTCGGCCTCGGGGCCGAAGAAGGCGGTGTCACCGATGCCGGTGGAGGCCAGGTAGGCCTCGGCCTTCTTGGCGGTCGAGCGCGGGTCGCGGCTGTAGGCCTGGCCGGTCGAGGGCTCGATGATGTCGCAGAACAGGATCAGCTGCGGCTTCGCGGCGAACGGGTCCATGCAGGCGGACTCGGCGTCCGGCATCAGGATCATGTCGGACTCGTTGATCGCCTTCCAGCCGGCGATGGAGGAGCCATCGAACATGATGCCGTCGGTGAACATCTCCTCCTCGATGGTGGAGACGTGCTGCGCGGTGTGCTGCCACTTGCCGCGCGGGTCCGTGAACCGGAAATCCACGTACTCGACGCTGTTCTCCTTGATCATCTCCATGACCTTGGAGACGGCGCTGGGCGCTGCGGTCTTCTTCGCCATCGTGTGCGGTCCTGTTCCCCTAACGACACTCATCGTCGGTATTAGACGGGCCGGGGCCCTTCCCCCGTCCCGTTCGGCGGCGCGCGCGCCACGCGCGCGCCCGCCAGTGCTGCGCCGCCCGCCGCCGCGCGCCGGTCAGGCTGCGGCGGAGGGCGGAATCCCCGTGGTCAGACCGCGTCCTCGCCCCGTTCACCGGTGCGGATGCGGATGACCTCATAGACATCCGAGACGAAGATCTTGCCGTCGCCGATGCGGCCCGTGCGGGCGGCGGCCTGGATGGCCTCGATCGCGCGCTCGGCGAGATCGTCGGCGCAGACCACCTCGATCTTCACCTTCGGCAGGAAGTCGACGACATATTCGGCGCCGCGATACAGCTCGGTGTGGCCCTTCTGGCGCCCGAAGCCCTTGGCCTCGACCACGGTCAGGCCCTGCAGCCCGATCTCGTGCAGCGCGTCCTTCACCTCGTCGAGCTTGAAGGGCTTGATGATCGCCTCGATCTTCTTCATCGGCTCCGTTCACGGACCGCCCCGCTGGGGTGCGCGGTCCGTCCTTCCTTCCTCCCGGGTTTCCGCCCTGCTGCTGGCTGATCCGTCTCCGGATCATCCGACCTGGGCGGCGGGCGGCTCGCCTGCTGTGTCGCACGCCCCAGGCCAGCCCGGCAATGGCGTGCGAAGGGTTTTTGGCGGGGTCCAGGCCACGCTTCGCCTGCATTGCAGGCACCCTGCCCGCGGAAGTGGCAGCCATGCACAGCATCATGGTTGCACCCACCGGCGCGCCCCACCATTATCCGCCTCCGCCCGGGGCCGGGGCGCGGGGGAGGCTTCCCCTGGAGCAGCGGGCCGCGTCGTCCCCGCCCCGCGCGCGGGACCCCTGTTGGACAGTGCATTCCGCCCATGAAGCCGCAGAACGACCTGCTCTCCGCGACCGGCACCACCGTCTTCACCGTCATGTCGGCGCTCGCCATGCAGCATGGCGCCATCAATCTCGGCCAGGGCTTCCCGGACTACGAGGGTCCGGAGGATGTGGTGCGCGCCGCCGCCGACGCGCTGCTCGACAACCGCAACCAGTACCCGCCGCTGACCGGCCTGCCGGAGCTGCGCCGTGCCGTGGCGGCGGCGAACCGCCGCTTCTACGGGCTGGAGATCGACCCCGATTCGGAGGTGATCGTCACCTCCGGCGCCACCGAGGCGCTGACCGCCTGCCTGATGGCCGTGCTGAACCCGGGCGACGAGGTGGTGCTGCTGGAGCCGCTCTACGACACCTACCTGCCGGTGGTGAAGCTGCTGGGCGCGGTGCCGAAGCTGGTGCGCCTCAGCCCGCCCAAGTGGGAGCTGCCGCGCGCCGAGCTGGCCGCCGCCTTCGGCCCGAAGACCAAGGCGATCCTGCTCAACTCGCCGATGAACCCGGCGAGCAAGGTGTTCACCGCCGCCGAGCTGACCTTCATCGCCGATCTGTGCCAGCGCCACGACACCTACGCGGTGTGCGACGAGGTGTATGAGCACCTCACCTTCGATGGCTGGCGCCACATCCCGCTGATGACGCTCCCCGGCATGCGCGAGCGCTGCATGCGAATCGGCTCGGCCGGCAAGACCTTCAGCCTCACCGGCTGGAAGGTGGGCTACATCACCACCGACCGCGGCCTGGCGCCCAACGTGGCCAAGGCACACCAGAACCTCACCTTCACCACCGCGCCCAACCTGCAGCGCGCCGTGGCGGTGGGGCTGGCGAAGGACGACGCCTATTTCGAGAGCCTCTCCACCGACCTGCAGGCCAAGCGGGACCGGCTGGCCGAGGGGCTGGCGGCGCTCGGCTTCGGCGTGCTGCCGGCGCGCGGCAGCTACTTCGTCACGGCCGACTTCACGCCGCTCGGCTTCGCGGGCGACGACATTGCCTTCTGCCGTCACCTGACCGAGGTGGCGAAGGTGACGGCCATTCCGGTCTCGGCCTTCTATCCGGGGCCGGACGCGCCGAAGCACTTCGTCCGCTTCGCCTTCTGCAAGCGGGTGGAAGTGCTGGAGGAGGCGCTCTCCCGCCTCGCCGCCTGGAAGGCGGCGCACGGCCCGGCCAGCCTCGCCGCCGCCGGCTGAAGGGCCGCGTCAGAGGGCGAGCTGGTCTCGCCCCAGCGCCTTGGCCTGGTAGAGCCGGTCGTCGGCACGGGCCATGGCGTGCTCCAGCCCGGCCTCGCCGGGGGCCACCATGGTCAGCCCCAGGCTGACCGTGTAGGGCGGCAGCCCCGGCCCGCCGGCCGCCACCGCGCCGCGCATCCGCCGGGCCAGGAGCTGCCCTTCCTCGGCCGAGGCATCCGGCAGCACGGCGACGAACTCGTCGCCGTGCTGCCGGGCCAGCCACCCTCCTTGCTCCGCCGCCAGCGCCGCCGCCCGCGCGGCCAGAGAGGCCAGCACCGCATCTCCCGCCGCGTGTCCGTGCCGGTCGTTGATCGACTTGAAATGGTCGATGTCGATCAGGATCAGCGCGGCGCCGGCCATGACCAGCGCAGGCCGCTGCGCCTCCAGCCCGGCGCGGTTCCAGGCGCCGGTCAGCGGGTCCCGCAGCGCGGCCTCGCGCAGGGTCTGCTGGGCGCGCTCGCCCGGCATGGACAGCAGGCCGAGATACAGCACCGCCAGCAGGAGCTGGTCGGACAGCATCGGCAGCAGGGCCGCGGCATTGAGCCTCGCCGCGCCATCGAACTCCAGCAGGATGGCGACGACATAGCCCGGCACATAGCCGAGCATCGCCAGCCCGGCGATGCGCCGGCCGCGCCATCCGGCGCCGCCCCCGCGCAGCAGCACCCAGCCCACCAGGCAGACGCCAGCCAGCAATCCCAGCGTGCCGCAGATCCGGCCGGCCTGAGGCATCGGCAGCGGAAGCCCCCACGCCGCCAGCCAGAACGGCGCGGAATAGGCCAGGGCGCAGCCCAGCAGCGGCAGCAGCATCCAGGCGGCGAAGGGCCGCTGTCCCTCGAACACCCGGGCGCCGCTGATCAGCAGCAGGTTGCTGCCCACCAGCGAGGCGAAGAACAGGCTTCCCGGCCATGGCGGCAGCGTGTCGGTGAAGAGCTGGAAGCCCAGCAGCACCGCCGTGTAGAGCGCCGAGCTGAGGGCCCAGTGCAGCAGATGATCGTCTTCCCGGCGGCCACGCCAGAGGACCAGGAAGACCGCCGTGAAGGCTATGCTCAGAAGCAGGCTGCACAGGCGGACCGTGCTGACATCAGGCAGGGGAAACATTGTCCGGGCGGAAGGTCTGAAGCGGTTTCGGCAGCTTGTAGCATGGCTTCGTCAGGGCCCGCTGCCGCGGCTTCCTGTTGCAGCATCGCATGGACCTTCCGGGGCATGTCTGCCCTGCGGCGTGGCGTGCCGGCCACAGCGGCGGCCGCTGGCGGAGCCCTGCCGGGATTGCTAAGCAGCGCCGCGCCAGACCCGGCGCCACGCACCGACCTTACCGATAAAGAAAGCAAAGTCAGATATGTCGAAGGCCTTCATTTCCCAGGTCATCCAGGATTCCACGGGCTGCACCGGCGTCGCCGCCAATCGTGCCGCCGGTGACCTGATTGCGGCCATCGTCAAGGAAATGAAGAAGAATGGCGGCTTCACCCTGCCCAGCTTCGGCACCTTCGCCGTGCGCAAGACCAAGGCGCGCAAGGGCATGAACCCCCGCACCGGCGAGCCGGTGAAGATCAAGGCGGGCAAGACCGTCCGCTTCAAGGCCTCGCCCAACCTGAAGAAGGCGGTCTGACAGGCGGCCGGGCGGGGGTTCTCCTCCCCCCGCCCGCCAGCCTCAGGCCACCCGCCGGCCGGCAGGGCCGCGCAGCCGCGCCACCAGCCGCAGCACCCAGGGCGCGCCCAGCCCGAGCAGCGTGACGCCGATCAGCAGCAGCGCGATCGGCCGGCCCAGGAAGCCCAGCACCCAGCCATCCTGGAAGATCAGCAGCGACTGCTTCAGCGATTCCTCGAGCAGCGAGCCCAGCACCAGCCCCATCACCAGCGGCGCCGGCGAGAAGCCGTGGCGGCGGAACAGCAGCCCCACCACGCCGAAGAACAGCATCAGGTAGACTTCGCCCATCGACTGGTTCGGCCCGTAGGCGCCGATGACCGACAGGACGAAGACGGCCGGCCACAGCAGCGCCGGCGGCACCATGCTGATGCGCGCGAAGAGCTTCGCCGAATACAGCCCCAGCACCAGGTAGATGAGGTTGGCCGCCAGCATGGAGGCGAAGACGGCGTAGAGCAGCGTCGGCTGCTCGTTGAACAGATGCGGCCCCGGGCGCACGCCCTGCACCACCAGCGCCGCCAGCATGATGGCGGTGGTGGAGCTGCCGGGGATGCCGAGCGCCAGGGTCGGCACCATGGCGCCGCCGACGGCCGAGTTGTTGGCCGCCTCCGGCCCCGCCACGCCCTCGATCGCGCCATGGCCGAATTCATGCTTGTGCTTCGACCAGCGCCGCGTCTCGTTGTAGGAGACCAGCGCGGCGGTGGTGGCGCCGAGCGCCGGCAGCGCGCCGATGAAGGTGCCGAGCCCGCTGCCCAGCACGATGCTCCTGGCGCATTTGCGGAACTCCGCCATGCCGGGGATACGCACGGAATCCAGCTTCAGCAGCTTGCCCAGGGAATGCTGGCGGCTGGCCTGGTCGAACATCTCCGCCAGCGCGAACAGGCCGATCAGCACGGGCACGAAGCCGATCCCGTCCGTCAGGTCGTAGAGGCCGAAGGTGAAGCGCTCCACCCCGGTGGTCAGGTCGATGCCGACCGTGGCGAGCGCCACGCCGAACGCCGCGGCGATGAGGTTCTTCACCGGGGAATCGCCGCCCACCGCCGCGCACATCGACAGGCCGAACAGCGCCAGCGCGAAGTATTCCGGCGGGCCGAAGCTGTAGGCCGCCCGCGCCAGCAGCGGCGCCGCCACGATCATGACGATGACGCTGAAGATGCCGCCGATGGCGCTGGCGACGGCGGACATGCCGAGCGCCAGCCCCGCCTCGCCCTTCTCCGCCATCTTGTAGCCCTCGAGCGCCGTGGCCGAGGCCGAGGGGTCGCCGGGGCTGTTCACCAGGATGGCGGTGATCGAGCCGCCGAAATTGGCGCCGCAATACACCGCGCCCATGAAGGCGAGCGAGGCGATGGGGTTGATGCCGATGGTCAGCGGCAGCAGCAGCGCCAGCGTGGTGCTGCCGCCGATGCCGGGCAGCGCGCCGACGAACACGCCGAGCAGCGTGCCCGCCACCGTCATGCCGAGGATGAAGGGGTCCGCCAGGACCGCCATGCCGCTCAGGAAGGCTTCCATGTCCGTGCGCCCCGCTCAGTTGAACAGCATGTCGCCGAGCAGGCCGCCCGGCAGGGTGAGGCCGAACACGCGCACTAAGAGCAGCCAGAGGCAGAGCACCATGCCGCCGGCGCTGGCCAGCAGCACGCCGGGGCGCCGCTCCCCCCACAGCCAGCCCACGCCGACCATGAAGGCGAACATGGCCACCAGCATGCCGGCCAGCGCCAGCACCACCAGGAAGGCCAGGCAGGCGGCGAAGGTGGCCCAGCCGCAGCGGTTGATGGCGGGCAGCGCCTCCTCCTCCGCCGGGGCGGGCTGCAGCGCCAGCACCAGGGCCAGCAGCAGGATGACGAAGCCCACCAGGCGCGGGAACTCGCTGGCGCCCATGCCTTCCATCAGCGCCGCCGGCACCGCGTCGAAGCTGAAGGTGCCGGCGAGGAAGGCCAGGGCGACGGCGGCCACCGCCAGCGCCACGCGCCGGTCCCGCCACAGGAAGGGGGTGGGGCGGCTCACCGCGCCAGCCCCAGCTCGGCCAGCGCCTCGCGGCTGAGCGCCTGGTACTCGGCGAGCTGCCGCGCCCAGCCCTCGGCACCCGCCACGCTGTCGGCCGACTGGCCGGAACTGGCGAGGTAATTGCCATAGGCCGGCGTCCGCATGGCGCGCACCAGCCCCTCGCGCAGCTTCGCCACGCGGTCCTCCGGCGTGCCCTTCAGCACGCAGTAGCCGCGCGCCACCGTGGCCGAGAAGTCGATGCCGGCCTCCTTCGCCGTGGGCGTGTCCGGCAGGGCGGCGATGCGCGCGTCGGAGAGCACCAGCAGCGGGCGCACCTCGCCGGCGGTGATCTGCGATTCCGCCTCGGCGTAGTTCAGCAGGCCGATGTCGATGTTGCCGCCGACTAGGTTCACCACGATGTCGCCACCGCCGCGGAAGGGCACGGCCGAGAGCGGCTGCAACGCCGCCGCGCGGGCGAAGCCGAAGCTCGCCACATGGTCCAGGCTGCCCACCGCCGTGACGCCGATCTTCAGCGAGCGGCTCCGCCCCTGCTCGCGCAGCGCGTCGGCCGAGCGCAGCGGGCCGCCGGCCCGCACCATCACCACCTGCGCGTCCGCCGTGCCGCGCGCCAGCGGCACAAGGTCGTCGAACTGCACCGGCAGGCGCATGCGCAGCATGGTCAGGATATGGCTCTGCGTCACCAGCAGCAGGGTGTGGCCGTCCTTGGGGCGGCTGGCGGCGTAGGCGATGGCGGCGGCGCCGCTGCCGCCGGTCTTGTTCACCACCGTCATCTCGCCGCCCAGCTCGGCCGGCGCCTGCATCATCATCATCCGGGCGGTGATGTCGGTGCCGCCACCGACGCCGGCATGGGTCACCACCTCGATCGGGCGCTGCGGGAAGCCCGCCGCGCGCGCGGGGCGGATGAAGGGGGCGGCGAGCAGCGCCCCCCCGAGCCCGGAGAGCAGCGCGCGGCGGCACCAGCCGGCATTCGCGCCAGGGAGGGCGTCACCGCGCGCCAGGGCCTCGATCTTGTCCATTTTTCCTCCTCGGCCCTGCCGCGTCGGCCGCGCGGCTGTGGCCTTTTACTGTCCCGATGGGGCGCAGCCTGTGGCCCCCAACATTAAACTGTCAACAGTTGGTAGCATAGAAAAGGCCGCGCCCTCCTGAAGGGCGCGGCCCCGGCCGGCGCGGCTTACTGGTCGCGCCAGGGCTTGCGGGCCCACATCTCCTTCAGCCGCGCATCGAGGCCCAGCACCGTCTTGCGGTACTCGTCGCCCACCATGCCCTTCACCGGCAGCACCACGCGCTCGGCATCGGCCAGGAACTGCGGGTCGGACAGCGCGGCGCGGAAGGCGGTGACGAGCTTGTCCCGGATCTCCGGCGGCAGCCCGGGCGGGGCGACGACGCCGCGCTGCGCGCCGGCCACCACCTTCACCCCCTGCTCCGTCAGCGTCGGCACGTCGGGCATGGAGGGGTCGCGCTGCGCGCCGGCCTGGGCCAGGCAGCGGAAGCGGCCGTCGCGGTAGCCCGGCCCGCCCTCGCTGACATTGAAGCAGCCGAGATCGAGGTGGCCGCCGAGCACCGCGGTCTGCAACGGCGCGGCGCCGTTGAAGGGGACATGGCTGAAGCTGACGCCCGGCACCGCCTGCTCCACCTCCAGCATCACCAGATGGTCGTCGGAGCCGATGCCGGTGGTGCCGAAGCTGAGGCCGCCCGGGTCCTTCTTCGCCCGCTCCAGCAAGTCGGCCAGCGACTTGATGGGCGAATCCGCCTTCACCCACAGCCCACCCGGATCGTCCACCACGTTGGCGATGTAGGTGAACTCATCCACCTTGTAGCGGACGGGCCGCTCGAAGGGGATGGTCATCATCGCCGGCGAGGTGACGGCGCCCAGCACATAGCCATCCGGCTTGGTGTTGAAGGTCGCCTCCATGCCGATCTGGCTGCCCGCGCCGGGGCGGTTCTCGACGACGAAGGTCGAGCCCGGCAGGTGGCGCTGCACATGCGGCAGGATCACGCGCGCCATCTGGTCCACCCCGCCGCCGGGGGGGAACGGCACATACACCACGATCGGGCGCTCGGTGGGCCAGGCGGCGGCGCTGGCCGGGCGGACGGCCAGCGCCGCCACACCCAGGGCCGCGAGGCTGCGGCGGGTGATGGTCATGATATCTTGTCTCTCCTTCCTCCCGTCCCTGGTGGCGCCCGCCCCCTCTTGGTGGAGGGCGTGGCGCCGGGCCGGGTTCAGCTCTTCTTGCGGCTCGCCTCGTAGCGGGCCTTGTTCTCGGCGTTCGGCGGATACAGGCCAGGCAGCGAGGCGCCCTGCTCCACCTCGCCCATGATCCAGCTCTCCTGCGCCTCCTGCTCGGCGGCGAGGTCCGCGATCTCCTCGACCAGCGCGGCCGGGATCAGCACGGCGCCGTCATCATCGACGACCACCACATCGTTCGGGAACACGGCGACGCCGCCGCAGCCCACCGGCTCCTGCCAGTTGATGAAGGTGAGGCCGGCGACCGAAGGCGGCGCCGCGTTGCCCTGGCACCACACCGGCAGCCCGGTGCCAATGACGCCGGCGCCGTCGCGCACCACGCCGTCGGTGATCAGCGCCGCCACCTTCCGCTTCGCCATCCGGGCGCAGAGGATGTCGCCGAAGATGCCGGCATCGGTGCAGCCCATGGCGTCCGCCACCACGATGACGCCCTCCGGCATCGCCTCGATGGCGCTGCGGGTGGAGATCGGGTTGGACCAGGAGGCCGGCGTCGCCAGGTCCTCGCGGGCGGGGACGAAGCGGAGCGTGAAGGCGCGGCCGACAAGGCGCGGCTGGCCCGGCTTCAGCGGGCGGGTGCCGCGCATCCACACGTTGCGCAGGCCCTTCTTCAGCAGCACCGTGGTCAGCGTGGCGGTGGAGATGCCGGAGAGGGTCTCGATGATCTTCGGATCGAGGGCTGCGACTTCGACGGACATGGGCATGGACCTCAGATGCTGGCGATCAGCCCGCCATCCACGCGGATGACGGAGCCGTTGATGTAGGAGGCGCGGGTGGAGGCGAGGAAGGCCACCGCGTCGCCATATTCCTGCGGCTCGCCATAGCGGCCGGCGGGGATGGAGCCGGTGCTCTCGGCCTCGACCTGCGCCACGTCCCGCCCCTCGCGCTTCGCCTTCTGCTCGTCGAGGAAGCGGATGCGGCTGGTGGCGATGCGGCCCGGCAGGATGATGTTGGCGGTGATGCCGTCCCGCGCCACCTCGCGCGAGAGGGTCTTGGACCAGCCCAGCAGCGTCGAGCGCAGCGCGTTGGAGATGCCGAGGTTGGGGATCGGCGCCACCACGCCCGAGGAGGTGCTGGTGACGACGCGGCCCCAGCCGGCGGCCTTCATGCCCGGCAGCACGCGGTCCGTCAGCGCGATGACGCTGAGCACCATGGCGTTGAAGTGCTTGGCCCACAGCGCCGGGTCCTGGCCCGCGGCGGGGGTGGGCGGCGGGCCGCCGGTGTTGTTCACCAGCACCTGCACCGGGCCAAGCTCCGCCTCGATGCGCGCCACGTTGGTCTCGATGGCGGCGAGGTCGGCCAAATCCCATTCCAGGGTGATGGCTTCCGCCCCCAGCCCCTTCACCTCAGCGGCGATGCGCGCCAGCCCCTCGGCGCTGACATCGGCCAGCGCCAGCTTCGCGCCCTCGGCGGCCAGCGAGCGGGCAATGGCGCCACCCAGGCCGCCACCGGCGCCCAGCACCAGCGCCACCTTGTCCTTCAGGCCCAGATCCATCGGCCTTGTCCTCTTGCAGTCTGTCGGGGTGCAGTCTGGCAAGCGGGAGAAGAACAGAAAACCCTTCCTTTCCTGCTTTCGGACGATAGATTTCCTTTACGATGGACACGCGCTTCCTCGACAGCTTCGTGGCCGTGGTGGAGGAAGGCTCGATCGCCGCCGCCGCGCGCCGCCTGCACCTGACGCCGGCCGCCCTCTCCCAGCGCATCCAGGCGCTGGAGGCGGAGATGGGCGCCACGCTGCTGCTGCGTGCCGGCCGCACCGTGGCGCCTTCCGAGGCCGGGCTCGCCATCCTCGACCGCGCCCGCGCCCTGCTGCGGGAGGCGCGCGACCTGCGGGCGCTCGCCACCGCCGGGGCACTGGCGGGGGAGCTGCGGCTGGGTGCCATCGCCACGGCGCTCACCGGGCTGGTGCCGGCCATGCTGGCGCGGCTGGCCACGCGCTACCCGCAGATGGAGACGCACATCTCCCCCGGCATCTCGGCCGATCTCTACCGCCGCGTGCTGGTGGGCGAGCTGGACGCGGCCTTGATCGTGCAGCCGGAATTCGCCCTGCCGAAAAGCTGCGAATGGCGCCTGCTGCGGGAGGAGCCCCTGGTGGTGCTGGCTCCCGCCGCCCAGGCCCAGGCCGAACCGCACGCCCTGCTCGCCGCCGAGCCCTTCATCCGCTACGACCGCAACCAGTGGGGCGGGCGGCTGGCCGACCGCTACCTGCGCGCCGCACGCATCGCGCCGCGCGAGCGCTTCGAGCTGGATGCGCTCGACGCCATCGCGGTGATGGTGGGGCGCGGCCTCGGCGTCTCTCTGGTGCCGGATTGGGCGCCGCCCTGGCCGGTGGGGCTGGAGATCGCGCGCCTGCCCCTGCCCCGGCCCTTTCCGCCCCGGCGCATCGGGCTGCTCTGGATGCGGGGGGGCACGCGGGCGCGGCTGGTGCGGGCGTTTCTGGAGAGTTAAAAGAAAGACGTTCTTTTTTGGAAAAAAGAACCAAAAAACTTTTGCCAGTTGGCGGCACGCTGGCGGAGAGCGCAGCGCCGAACTGACAAAGTCTTTTTGCTTCTTTTTCTTCAGAAAAAGAAGGTTCTTTCCTTACGCTTCCTTCAGCCGCGCCAGCAGCGCCTGGATGGGATGGCGCAACTGCACCCCATCGAACCGCTTCACCTGGCTGCGGCAGGAATAGCCGCTGGCCAGCAGCGCCTCGCCCCGCTTCGCCACATGGCCGCGCCAGGAGAGATCGTAGATGTGCTCCGAGGTGTCACGGTGCTCCGCCTCGTGCCCATAGGTGCCGGCCATGCCGCAGCAGCCCGAGGCCAGCACGGCGAGCGGCGCGCCGAGCCGCGCGAACACCGCCTGCCATTCCTTGAGCGAGGCGGTGGCGTTGGTCCGCTCCGTGCAATGCGGCAGCAGGGAGAAGCCCTCGCCCTGGGGCAACTCGGGCAGCAGCTCCAGGCGCCTGGCCAGCCATTCCTGCGGCAGCAGCACCGGCGGCACGGGAATGCCCTTGTATTCGGAGCGGTAGGTCAGCGTCATCGACGGGTCGAGGCCGACCAGTTCCACCCCGCTCTCGGCCAGGGCGTGCAGCATGGCGGCATTGGCCTCGGCCTGGCGGCGGAAGGCGCCGAGGAAGCCATGCACATGCAGCGGCTTGCCGTTCGGGCGGAAGGGCGCCAGCCAGGGGGTGAAGCCCATGGCCCGCAGCGCCGCCAGCAGGTCCAGCACCAGCCCCGTCTCGAAATGCGTGGTGAAGGCGTCCTGCACCAGCACCACATGGCGCCGGCGCTCCGCCTCGCCCAGGCCGCGCAGCGCCTCCGGCGTGGCGAGGCGCACGCCCTGGGCGGCGGCCTCCCGCACCAGGTTGCGCCCGCTGAACAGCGGCGCGTCCACCAGCCCGCCCTTCGCGGCCAGCGCGCGGCCGATCCCGCTGCCCAGCACCGCATTGGCCAGCCCCGGCGCCCGGGCGCCGAGCGGCAGTACTTGCTCGATCATGCCCACCAGGTAGTCCTTCAGCGGGCGCTGGTAGCGGCCGTGGTAGATCTCCAGGAACTTTGCGCGGAAGCTCGGCACATCCACCTTGATCGGGCATTGCCCGGTGCAGGACTTGCAGGCGAGGCAGCCATCCATCGCCTCCTTCACCGCGTGGGAGAAATCGTCCTCGCCGCGGCGGCGCGCCCGCTCGTTGCGGATGCGGGCAGGCAGGCCGGAGAGGAAGGAGGTGCCGCGGATGCGCTCCGCCTCCGCCATCGGGTCCACCCCCGCGGCGGAGAGCTGGCGCAGCCATTCGCGGAACAGGCTGGCGCGCCCCTTCGGCGAATGGCGGCGGTCGCCCGTCGCCTTGTAGGAGGGGCACATGGCGTCCTGCGTGTCGTAGTTGAAGCAGGCGCCGTTGCCGTTGCAGTGCAGCGCATCGTCATGGGCGGCGCGCACGGGGGCGGGGATGGTGCGGTCGAGCTGCCCGCGCATCGGCACGCGGTCGATCGCCAGCAGCGCCTCGCCATCGGGGGCCGCGATCTTGCCGGGGTTGAGCTGGTTGCGCGGGTCGAAGGCGGCCTTGATGGCCTGAAGGCTCGGGTAGAGCGGCCCGAACACCTCCGGCACGTATTCGGAGCGCACGCCCTTGCCGTGCTCGCCCCAGAGCAGTCCGCCATACTTCCGGGTGAGGGCGAAGACCTCGTCGGTGATCTCGCGGATCATCCGCTCGGCGCCCTCGGCCTTCATGTCGAGCGCCGGGCGGACATGCAGCACCCCGGCATCGACATGGCCGAACATGCCGTATTCCAGCCCGCGCCGGTCCAGCGCGGCGCGGAACTCGCCGATGAAGTCGGCGAGGTTCTCCGGCGGCACGGCGGTGTCCTCGACAAAGGCGATCGGCCGGCGTTCGCCCTGCATGTTGCCGAGCAGGCCGACGCCGCGCTTGCGCATGGCCTGGATGCGCTCGCCCGCCGCATCCCACGCCACGGTGTGCCCGCGCCGCCCGAGGCTGCGCCCCTCGGCGGCGAGGCGCGCCTCCACCACGCCGAGCTTGGCCTGCACCTCGGCCTCGCTGTCGCCCACGAACTCGATGAGGTTGATGCCGGCGGCGGCGCCTTCCGGGTCGTCCGGCAGGTATTCGGCGATGCTGGTCCAGACGATGTCGCCGCGCGCCAGGCCCAGCACCTTGGAGTCGACCGTCTCCACCGAGGCGGCGCCGAGCGCCATCAGCACGCGCGCGTCACGCAGCGCGGCGTCGAAGCTGTCGTAGCGCAAATTGATCAGCGCGCTGCGCTTCGGAATGGGCAGCACGCGGATGCGGGCTTCCGCGATCAGCGCCAGCGTGCCCTCGGAGCCGCAGAGCAGCGAATTGAGGTCGAACCGCCCTTCCCCGTCGCGGATATGGGCCAGGTCGTAGCCGGTGAGGCAGCGGTTCAGCGGCGGGAAGCGCTCGGCGATGAGCTGCGCCTGCTCGCGCGCGATGCCGTCCGCCACGCGGTGGATGGCGCCCACCATGTCCTGCCGCCGCGCCACCGCCGCCAGCGCCGCGTCGTCCATCGGCCGGCTCTCCCAGAGGGTGCCGTCCATGAGCACCACCGTGAGCCCCAGCACATGGTCCCGCGTCTTGCCGTAGAGGCAGGAACCCTGGCCGCAGGCATCGGTGGAGATCATGCCGCCGAGCGTCGCGCGGTTGCTGGTGGAGCATTCGGGCGCGAAGAACAGGCCAAGCGGCTTCAGCGCCGCGTTCAGCGCGTCCTTCACCACGCCGGGCTCGACGCGCACCCAGCCCTCCGCCGCGTTGATCTCCAGGATGCGGGTCATGTGGCGCGAGACATCGACCACGATGCCATCGGTCAGCGACTGGCCGTTGGTGCCGGTGCCGCCGCCGCGCGGCCCGATGGCGAGGCCCTGGAAGCGAGGGTCCGCCGCCACCTTCGCGATGCGCTGCAGATCCTCGGCGCCGCGGGGGAAGACCACCGCCTGCGGCTGGCGCTGGTAGATGGAGTTGTCGGTGGCCATCACCACCCGGTCCGCCGCGCCGGAGGAGAGATCGCCCGAGAAGCCGCGCAGCCGCAATTCATCCAGGAAGGCCAGGGCGGGCGCGACCGGGGCGGGCAGTTCGGCGAGGCGGGGGATCATCGGGGATTGGCCTTTCACGCGCGGGGAGGCAGCCCGGCCCGGCCCGATGGCCCGCCCGGCTGCCGCCCCTGTCATGCCACCGCACCGGAAAAAGAGAAGAGGCCGGGTGCGGATTTCAGCCCTGCCCGGCCAGCAGGGCGCCTGTTGTTACTCGCCCTTCCAGACGGGCGGGCGCTTGTTGAGGAAGGCGTCCATGCCCTCGCGGAAATCCTGGCTCATGTAGCACATCAGCACCAGGTCCTTGCCCTCCTCGGAGGAGATGGCCGGGCGCAGCCGGGCGATCGCCTCCTTGGTGGCGCGCAGCGTCAGCGGCGCGTTGCCGGCGATGGTGCGGGCCAGCTCCTCGGCGCGGGCCTGAAGGTCGCCGCCCTCCGGCACCACCTCGTGCAGCAGGCCGATCTCCTTGGCCTCGGCCGCGTCCAGCAGGCGGGCGGTGAAGATCATCTCCTTGGTGCGCGAGGGGCCGATCAGCGAAACCAGCCGCGAGAAGGCGCCCATGGAGAGGATGTTGCCCAGCGTGCGCGCGATGGGGAAGCCGAAGCGGGCGTTGCTCGCACCCACCCGGATGTCGCAGGAGGCGGCGATGGCGCCGCCGCCGCCGGTGCAGGCGCCGTTGATCGCCGCGATGGTGGGCTTGGGGCAGGATTCCAGCACCGTGATGATGCGGCTGATCCGCTCCTCGTACTGGATCGCGTCCTCCGGCGTCTTGAAGGCACGGAACTGGTTGATGTCGGTGCCCGCCGCGAAGGCCTTGTCGCCAGCGCCGGTCAGGATGATGGCGCGGATCGACTTGTCCTCCGCCACCTCCTGGCAATAGGCGGCGAGGCGCTCATACATCTCGAAGGTGAAGGCGTTGCGCGCCTGCGGGCGGTTGAAGGTCACGCGGGCGATGCCGCCTTCCAGCGTCTGGAAGAGAATGTCGTCGTTGCCGCTCATGCCGGTTGTTTCCCTGTCGGGCCGGCGCCGCCGGCCGTTTCCTCGTGCGGTCGGGCGGCCATGCCGCCATTCCTTGCGGTAGTCTTACGGGCAGGCGCGAAGGCTGTAAACAATCAACACCTGACAGTTCCGGGGCACCGCTTCGCCACGGTGGCGCGAAACAGCCCTCCCGCCAAGCTGGCGCCCGTGTGATGGTGCATTGCATCGCGTATCATGCGGTCCATCTCCGCGCAGAGCGCGGAGCTTCCCGCCTGCGCCAGCCAGGAGACACTCCGTGACCGGTTCCTCTTCCCTGCAACGCTTCGCGCCACACGTCCTGGCTGCCTTGCGCATCATGGCCGCCCTGCTGTTCATCGCGCACGGCACGCAGAAGCTGCTCGGCTTCCCTGCCCCGCCCTCCAGCGGCACGCTGCCGGCGGCCTTCACCATGGCCTGGACGGCCGGCATGCTGGAGCTGTTCGGCGGCCTGCTGGTGCTGGTGGGGCTGTTCACCCGGCCGGCCGCCTTCGTGCTGTCGGGGCTGATGGCCTTCGCCTACTTCCTGGCGCATGCGCCGCGCAGCTTCTATCCGGTGCTGAACGGGGGCGATGCCGCCATCCTGTTCTGCTTCGTGTTCCTCTACCTGGTCTTCGCCGGCCCCGGCAGCCTCAGCATCGACGGCCGCCGCCGCTGAGAGGGCGCCGCCAGGAGAGGTGCCACCTCTCCTGGACGGCCCCGCCGGCCTCAGAAGCCCTCGGGCTCCAGCAGCACCACCGGCTCGCCATCGCCCAGCACGCCCATGCCGGCCACGCCGGGCAGGCTGGCCAGGGCCGGGTGCAGCGGGCGCAGCAGCAGGTCCGACCGGCGGCGCACCCGGTCCACCCGCAGCGCCAGCAGCCGCCCGCCCGAGCGCACCAGCACCGCCACCCCCGCCCCGCCCGGCCCCGCATCCTCCGGCAGGCCCAGCAGCGCCGAAAGCACGCGCGGCTCGGCCTCCACCGGCAGGCTGCCCGCCTCCACCACGCCCTGCACCCGCGCCGCCGGCAGGGCATAGGGATGGCCGGCCACCTCCACCAGCAGCACGCTCTGGATCGAGGCCGTCAGCGGCAGGCGGAGCAGGAAGGCGGTGCCCTCGCCGGGCCGGCTCTCCACGCCCAGCGTGCCGCCGGCGCGGCGCACGGCCTCCTGCACCACATCCAGCCCCACGCCGCGCCCGGAGGTCTCCGTCACCCGCTCGGCGGTGGAGAAGCCGGGACGGAACAGCAGCGCCTGCACCTCCGGCTGGGAAAGCCGCGCCGCCCCGGCCTCGTCCACGAGGCCCTGCGCCACCGCCCGCCGCAGCACCCGCCCGGCATCGATCCCCGCCCCGTCATCAGCGACGCGCACCAGGATCTCGCTGCCCTCCCGCGCGGCGGCGACGCGCAGCAGCCCGCGTTCCGGCTTGCCCGCCGCCCGCCGCGCCGCCGGCCCTTCCAGCCCGTGGTCCACCGCATTGCGCACCAGATGCAGCAGCGGGTCGGAGAGGATTTCCACCAGGCCGCGGTCGATCGCCACCGCCTGCCCTTCCAGCAGCACCTCCACCTGCTTGCCGCCCGCCTGCGCCACGGTGCGCGCGACGCGGGGCAGGCGCGACAGCAACGTGCCGATGGGCACCACGCGCAGCCCCATCACCGCCTCGTCCAGCCGGCGCAGCTCGAGGCCGACGCGGCTCTCCAGGGCTTCCAGCGCCTCCTGGCCCTGGCGCAGCCGCTCCATCTCGGCCGCGAGGCGCGGCGCGGCATGGGGCGGCAGCGAGGATTCCAGCCCCGCCAGCCGGCCCAGCGCGGCGCGCGTGCCGCCCTCCCGCACCACCTCGGAGAGGGAGAGGACGGCCGCGCCGAGTTCCGCCTGCAGGGCGATGATGTCGTCCACCGTCTCCTGCCGCACCCGCAGCGTCACCGGGCCGGCGGCCTCGGCCTCCGCCGCGGGGGCGGCCTCGGGCAGCGCGGCGATCTCCCGCAGCACATGGCACCCGGGGTCCAGCAGCGCCGCCTGTTCCGACAAGGCGGGAAGGCCTTCCTCGCTGGCCAGCAGCAGCTCCAGCACGGGTGGCTCGGCACCGGCGGGGTTGTGGCTGGCCAGCACCTCGCCCTTCCGGCGCAGCCAGTCGCCCGCCTGCTCCTCCAGCGCCGCGTCCACGCCCAGCGCCAGCCGCGCCAGGAACAGCCCCCGGCCCGCCGCCCGGGCCGCCAGGGCGCGGCGCCGCGCCTCCGCCCCCATGACGGGGAGGAACATGGCCGGCAGGCCGGATTCCGTCTCCCCCGGCGCGGCATCGGGCGGGAGGGGGGCGGCGTCACGCCGGCCGTGCAGCATGGCGGCGGCGGCCTGGGCCAGGGCGGCGGCGGCATCGGGCTCGGCCGCGCGGTCGGCCAGGTCTTCCAGCACCAGCAGGCGCTGCTCCAGCGCGTCCTCCCCCAGGGCGGCGGCCATGGCGGCAGCCTCCCGCGCCGCGCAGGCCACGGCGCCGGGCGCGGCTTCCGCCTCCAGCGTGGCCAGCAGCGGCTCCAGCCATGCCTCCTGGGTGCCCCGCAGGGCGACGGGAAGTTCCTCGGCTCCGGCGGCCTCGCCGGTCAGGGTGCTCAGCCGCTCCAGCTGCCGGCGCAGGCGGCCGAGCGCCACCAGCACCGTCTCGCCCTCCGCCAGGGCGGCGAATCCGGCGGCCAGACGGTGCAGCCCGAGCAGCGCCGCGCCCTCAGAGAGCGCGCCGGCCTCGCGCCGCGCCGCGAGGTCCGGCGCCGGTCCCGC